>JAIVHE010000563.1 GCA_020201255.1 Desulfobacteraceae bacterium | reverse complement strand
GACCTGCTCAAACAGATGGAAACGCTGGAACAGGAACTGAACCGCAATGGGGACGGCTTTGGCATTGAAGCGCTGGAAGCAGAGGTGAACCATTCAGACATTGACGGCATAGAAGGTGAGATAAACAGCATATCTATTGGGTTAAAAGAGCTTCAATCCGAGAGAGACACGCTGCGCGACCAGCGGCAGACCATCCAGCATGAGATCCGGCAGAATGATGGGAGTACCATGGCAGCCAATGCGTCTGAAGAAGCAGAATCACACCTTTCCAGCATCACCCAAAACGCCGAGCATTATCTGCGTTTTCAGATCGCCGCCCTCATCCTGGAGCAGCAGATAGAAAATTACAGAAAGGAAAACCAGGCCCCTGTTTTGGGCAGGGCGGGGGAATTGTTTTCAACGCTGACACTGGGCTCTTACGCAGGTCTGAGGGACGAACTGGATTCTTCCGGAAAGCCGATACTGCTGGGTGTTCGTCCGGACGATCAGGAGGTGGCCATCGACGGCATGAGTGACGGATCACGGGACCAGCTCTATCTGGCCCTGCGCATGGCCACGCTTGAGCAGCATCTGAAAAAGGGTGAGCCCATGCCCTTTGTCGTGGATGATATCCTTATCGGGTTTGATGATCATCGGACCCGTGTCTGCCTGGAGGTGCTTGCTCAATTATCAACACACATCCAGGTACTGCTTTTCACACACCACAGACGGGTGCTTGAATTGGCAGGCACCTGCAATGACACCGATAAGATTTTTCAGCACGATCTTTCCTGACAAGATGACACCCGCCCGACAGAGAGACCACAACCGAATAACCTAAAAACAGCTTGACACAATAACCTAAAAACAATCAACTGAAACTGTCTTGTAAGCCCCCTGGCTGTAAAACTGTTATTGCACAGCCCGCATAAGGGTTTTTGCATCGGATATCCTCCTTGAAATTCGGCAGTATTGACTCCATGATACACGGCACTGATAAAAACACGTCCGCATGAAAATGTAAAATTACTACGGCGTGCCGCAGTGTATTTGTGGATAATCTTCACACCGGCAGGTAAGGATTACCCCGGATTTACATTCTATGCCGGGCAGAACAAAGATCGGAGCTGAAATAACCATGCATTCAATTAATATTTTTTTAGGGTCAAATCAGAAATGGATGAATCAAATCAGAAAATAGCATTATTCATAGATGCAGATAATGCCCCTGCAAACAAGTTTGAAGACGTTTTGAGCGAAGTAGCCAAATATGGTGTAGTAACGATAAGAAAGGCGTATGGCAACTGGAAATCGTCCACCCTAAAGTCATGGGAAGATCTTTTACACGAATACGCTATCCAGCCGGTTCAGCAGTATGACCTCACAAAGGGCAAAAACGCATCGGACATAGCACTTGTTATTGACGCAATGGATGTAATGTACACCAAAAATATCGATGTCATGTGTTTTGTTTCATCCGACTGTGATTTTACCCCAATGGTCACACGTGCCCTTGCAGAAGGCAAGGTCGTTCTGGGGTTTGGTGAGCGCAAGACCCCGGCACCATTTGTGAATGCTTGTTCAAAGTTTCTATTTTTAGACCAGGAGCCCAAGCAAAACGGAACGGTACAGACAAAGTCGAAAAATATCAAATCAGATACCAAGCTCATAAATTTATTGCGCCAGGCTATCCAGGCAACCGAGGAAGATAATGGTTGGGCAGCTCTTGGCCCGGTGGGCGCACATATATCCAATAAAACCTCTTTTGATACGCGAAATTACGGTTATAAAAATCTAAGCAGCCTGTTTAAAGCCATCGATTTGTTTGAACTCAAGCGTGGACCAGGAAATTCTTACATGGTCAGGGATGCGCGAAAGAATAAATCAACGTAACGCATAGGG
>JAIVHE010000562.1 GCA_020201255.1 Desulfobacteraceae bacterium | reverse complement strand
TGAAATGGACCTGAAGTAGTCTCTTGTCAACGGGTTTTTTATGTCCTCGAATGTACCTTCCCCATATTCACGGGGATAAAAATCATAGGGCGTGTGACTGGTGACGGTGATGAAAAAGGCAAAAAAGGGTGAATCGGCCGATTTCAGTGGTGCAATGGACTGTAGAAAAAAATCATAGTCATTGATACCGAAAACGGTTTTTCCGACATCCATGACCGTATCGTGAAATGAAAAATCCTCCATGCTGTAGAACCGGTCAAACCCCAGCTCTGAGTATGCCTTGCCCCGGTGGAAAAACGCTTTGTCATTGCCGTGAAATGCAAGGGTCGCGTATCCTTTTTGGTTTAAAATATTTACCAGCGATGTGAAGGTGGACAAATCATTGACCCTGAATCCATAATTTTTGTTGATCGGATAAATGGATGTCAGAAACGAAAATTCCGCATCAAAACTGCCGTTTACATGCTGGGCATAAAAATTGTCAAAATAGAGCGCATTTTTCTTCAACCGGTTTAAAAACGGCGTGATTTCTCTGCCGTTGTGTTTGTGGTCGATGATGTTCTGATCCAGGGATTCCACCTGTATGACGATGATATTATGAATGCCGGTATCTTTTTTCATTATTTTTTTGTCGACCCGAACATCTTTTTCAGACGGCGGTGCAATACCGGGCACCCGGTGTTCATACGGATAATAAAACGAATAATACTCGAAAAAATACAGCGGGACAATGCCGTAAACATTGACAAAGGCGGAAGTGCTCCGGGCAAAGAGGGCCATGGGTGCTTTATTGCCCAGAACATAATTGGTCATCAGTATCTGGGCGGACACCAGGCAGACAAGCACAGCGCCGATAACATTTTTCCGCAGGGTAAAACAGCGGGCGTAAATTTTGTTCACCGGTATGGAAAAACGGTCTCTCAAAACAAATATGAAGATCAGGAGCAGGTCCAGGACAAAAAAGATATCCTGCACTTTGAATAACTGCCTGGCTATGACCTTGACAGGCCGGAAACCTTGACCCATTACCATGTCACTCAGGCTCAGATAGTTGCCGAAATACCTGTTATACCAGATGTTTGACAGGCAGAAAAATGTAAAGACACACAGAAAGCCAAAAGCAAGGTTTCTGAATTTTCTGTTTTCATACAGGGGCAATGCATACAGGTATAAAACCAGAAACAGAATTATATTTTTTATCACCAGGCCGGTAATAAACGGCACCTGATATATGACCACTGACAGGTAATTGTATTTGAACAAAAAACCGATCAAAAAAGACCAGACGGCAATCCATTTCCGGTAATCAATAAAAGATTTGTGCAACAGGGCACCCATGGTTTCAGTGTAACCAACGGGCATGCATGCGTCAACTTGTTTCGATCCCCATATAAATCGTATTTTTAGTATAAAGTGCCGTTTATCCCCTCAGATGGAAAAAGATAGCGTATTCTACAGTACCAAAGCTTCAGATGCCAGGGCCGCAACAGTGTCCACTTTCATACCCAGTTCAAAATGATTGGACAATTCCCCCAGCTGCCGGTGGCAGGACAGGCAGGCTGTGGCCAGGTGCTTTAATCCTGTGGCCCGCATCTGATCTGCCTTGGGCCTGCCCGTGATCATCCGTTTTTTCGTGGTGGTGGAATCCTGGAGAATGCCGCCGCCCCCGCCGCAGGATTTTCTGGCCACATTACAGGGGTCATGGTAGGCGATTTCATAGGGGTGGACATCCGGGTCAAACGTGAGAATGCCTTTTTGGGCATAGGAAAGGCACAGTTCGGGGATACTGACCACGTTGAATTTGGGTTCTCTGCCCAGCAGCCGGGCCACCTTGCATTTGAGCACATGATATCCATGGCCGCATTCGCTCAAGACCAGGGTTTCAATACCCAGTGCCTCGGCCGGCTCCACCACCATGCGGGCCATTTCTTTTGCCACATCATCTTTGCCCACAAAATATCCCCAGTTGGTCACGTCTGTGTGATGGGAGGACAGGGTCCAGGTTTCGCCCATGGCGTAAAACAGCTTTGCCATGGCGGTCAAATGCATCAGATTGATGCCCAGCTCCCTGGGGTTGGGAAGGTACAAAAATTTACACCCGGCCTGGTCATGGGGAATCAGGGCTTTTGGATCTTCCATTTCATCGGAAAATTCTTCGGACATCCACTCCACGGTTTCCACAAATTCCTCTTTGGTCAGGCCATTGACATCCCCGAGTTCCAGACGGGTTTTGATCCCTTTTTTGATGTCTTCGGGGATCTGATCGTCCGCTTTGGCCAGGCTTCTGGCCCGGGTTACCACCAGATCCATGGTAATGCCCATGGGGCATTCCTGGGTGCAGCGGTTGCAGACCAGGCAGTCCCAGAGCATGTCGCTTTCCACCAGGGCATCTTCCAGTCCCAGGGCTGCCATGCGCACGATCTGTCTGGGGATGGGTCCGCCCGGGCCGTCAAACCAGGTGCACCGGGAGTTGCAGATGCCACAGGTCAGGCATTCATCTATATTGTCTCCCCGGGTCAGTTGGTTGAGCAGCCGGCCCAGCTCCGTATCTGTGTTACGGGTTGCGGTTTTCATTATCACTTTCCTTATGAATTTTTTGCATCTGACAGGATGCGGGCAAATGTCTGTGTTTCATTGGCTGCCACCGAAT
>JAIVHE010000257.1 GCA_020201255.1 Desulfobacteraceae bacterium | reverse complement strand
GCCTCATTGATGATCTGTTCTTCTGAAAAATAGTTTACGACAGTGTCGGCGTTAATTGTATCACCGGCTTCAAACATTGAGGTTCCACCGATTGAGAGTGGTGAAGCATTCGCAAACAGTCTGTCTGGTCTTTTATGGGGGGGTGGTTGATTGGATTTTTCTTTAGTTGCCATTGGATCCTCCTTGGACATTCGAGCGTTTATTCCTATTAAGTCTGTTTCATGAACTTTTTATTATATCTCAACTTTCGGGTTTAAGAATTACTGGCTAACTTTCGTTTTTCTAACAAACCGGAACATTTCAGTGCTGTTGCCATAACCGCATCAAAAAATGCTGTGGCTGTTTTCTCACAATATTGGCCAAGCTTTTTCAATTCGTTGCCCGCAAGCGTCATTATCCTGTAAAGCGATTCAACAAAAGAAATATCGGAGACCTCGTCACAGCAGGCATAGAACAATTCTCCAAACGTCCTGTCATCTGTCTCTATCCGATGCTGGTATGCCAAAAACATATACCGCAGAAAGACAATCGTGGTGTGGGCCACCAAGGCATCATAGTCACGGCATTGCATCTCCTTTGTCAGTTTCAGATGCTGTTTGGCCATTTTGAAAAACACCTCGATATCCCAGCGTTTGCCATAAATTCGAACGATGTCTTCATTTGACAGGTCAAGATCCGTGGATATCAATGCCAGCCAGTCCGTTTTCCGCCTGTCCCGCACAAACACGAGTCTGGCAGATTGTCCGCCTTTTAACGTGACCAACGCACTTGCCAGGATCTTTGCACGGCCACGGCGTTTTTTGATCTGCCGATAGATCGCCTTCACATCCATTGAGTGACCATTGTATTCATAGTGAACCTTTGGGGTTTTCTTCACCATGCCAATCACATCTATGTTTTTGGCCAATGCTGTAATGGTCGCGGGCATTGCAAACCAGCTGTCCATCAGCAGATATTTGGCCCGGACACCCGCTGCCAAAATCCGCTCGACCATGGTTTCCAGATTTTCCGGGGCTTTGACTACGGCTTCCTGGCGCCGTTGCCATGCACAACACCTCTTGTCCATTGATTTGCGATTATCACAAAGCCGGTTTTTGGCATCCGCAGATGACAGCAGGGAAAAATCCAATGGCAGACAGCTATAACCGTCAGACCAGCAGACCGTGAGCATCCGAAACCCCTTGATATATCGACCATTACTATGATCCCACACCCGGGACAACAGCTCTACCGCTTTGGACCGGGAACGGTCATAAGGGCTGTCATCCACAATCAGAACAGATTCACGGTCTTCATCTGTCAGCCGGTTCAAAAAACCGTAAAGCCTTGAGCCGATAACCAACAACAGCTTTCTCCAATTGGATTGGCACCCCTTCAGAACATCATAGGCTGCGTCTTTACCAAACGCCAGGGTGTCATTGGTTGCAATGCCCCTAAAAAAATTTTGCCCCACAAAGGGTAGGGTGAAAATGGCCAGAATCAACTTACGCACACTATGCCCATGCCGTTTTCTAATGCCGCATTGATGCAGCGAAGTAGCAATTTTAAACTGGTTGAAAAAGCCATCAATTTTGCCAAAAATTTTAATGTCCGCTTGCGTTTCCGTATCAATCTTGGTATGTATCATTTGAGCCCTTTCTGTTTGATATTATTGTGTTTTTTGTCGAATTCAGTATATATCAAACAGTTGGGCTCTTCAAGTTTTTTTGATATTATTTCAAATAGTTATGTCATTTTTTTCATTTTACGGCTGAATCCCGAAAGTTGAGTTAACACAACCTAAATCACCAGCTCGTCCGGTGCATTTGACTTGTTGTAATCTATGATGAAAAAAATAAATATTACCCTAAGCTCGGATCACGGTCCGACATAATAAGGAATCAAGC
>JAIVHE010000024.1 GCA_020201255.1 Desulfobacteraceae bacterium | reverse complement strand
GGCATGGGATACCTGGAAATGACCGGTTACTGAAACACAGATCTAATCAGCGGGTTTTTTCCGGGGCGTTTCTGGATTTATGGCAAGTATCTGCCCGATATCCATGATCTGGTACCGGCCGGCATCCAAGTCGTTGTCTGTGATGTACCGGGCCAGGTCCAGTCCGGGATACCCGGCAGGTTCATCCCCTAAGTGAAACGTGCCCCACTGTGTGGGGATGAAATTTTGGGCTCCCAGTTCTTCAAACCCCTGGACCGCCTCGGCAATGTTCATGTGGTTATAGGCCATGAACCATCGGGGATGATAGGCGGTGGTGGCCATAAAAGCATAATCGATACCGGGAAACCGCCGGCCGATCTCTTTGAATCCCTTGAAATACCCGGAATCCCCGCCGAAATACACGGTGACATCCGGGGTGATCAGCAGCCAGGATGCCCACAAGGAGCGGTTTCGGCCCTGGGTGATCCGCTGGGACCAGTGCTGGGCCGGCAGACAGATGAGACGGCTGCCGCTGCCAACATCGTGTTCCTCCCACCAGTCCATCTCATGCACCACCTGCTTGTTCATCTTTTCCACCATGTTTTTCAGACCCATGGGTACAAACACCGGGGATTCTTCCGGCAGTTTTTTCATGGTGGCCCGGTCCAGGTGATCATAGTGGTTATGGGAGATGATGATGTTAACCTTTGGTACCAGACGGTTGAAATCATCCAGGGTCAGGGCCGGCGGGGTCAGCCTGGCCGGCACCAGTGCCCGTTTGGAAAAAATCGGATCCGTGAGCCAGTATGTATCATTGATGCGCACCAGAAAACTGTTATGCCCGATCCAGAGAATAAAATCTCCCCGGGTATCTGCCAGGCGCCGGGCCGTGTCCGACAGGACCGCCGGCAAAAAGGTCCGCTCTTCACTGGTGTAGTCAGTTTTTGAAAACAGTTTCCACCACACAACATCCAGAAAGCTTTTATCCGGCATGGGCATCCAGGGAGCAACATACCGGCCGGCATCAACATTACGGGCATATAGATCGGCAGTGCGGGTCTGGTTCACCTTGTTTTCCCAGGATTTTTCTGAAAAGGTCAATTTTTCTTTCGGGGTACAGGCGAAGATCATGGCAGTGACCAAGACCCCTGCAAACACCAGAAACGTGTACCCAAACCAGCTGGCATATCTGGATTTCATTAAAAAAATTCCTTTCTCTGTAAAAAATGGGTGTCAATCTCTCACAGAACCTATATATTGGGACAGACAAAGTCAACAGGATTTACCCAAAGTCCGGGGCAGCTGAGTGCTGATCCGGAATCCGGAATCCGCTATTTTGAACAAGCCCCCCGGGGTGGTCTGCATCAGGACTGTCAGAGCCCCCAAGGATCTCAGGCCTGATGCAGACCACCCCGGGGGGCGGGCTTCGTTTAACCGAAAAGGGTTGAACCGCTACACTTTGTACCAGGAGGATTCCATGTTAACACCCATCAAGATCGGTATCAGCTCCTGTCTGCTGGGCAACCTTGTCCGGTATGACGGCGGCCACAGCCATGACCGGTTTCTCACCCAGACCCTGGGATTGTTCACTGAATATGTGCCGGTATGCCCGGAAGTGGAATGCGGCATGTCCACTCCCAGGGATTCTCTGCGGCTTGTGGGTGATCCGGAAAATCCCCGGCTTGTGACCCGCAAAACAGGGGAAGATCACACCGCACAGATGCACCAATGGATCCAGAAAAAACTGCCGGCCCTGGAAAAGGAGAACCTGTGCGGATTTATCTTCAAGAGCAAATCCCCCAGCAGCGGTCTGTACCGTATCAAGGTGTACGGGGATGACAACAAGGTAAAAAACAACGGAGTCGGCCTGTTCGCCCGGGCCTTTATCCGGCATTTTCCCAGAATACCGGTGGAAGAGGCAGGGCGGCTCAATGATCCCAAGCTGCGGGAACATTTCATTGAAAATATTTTTTCCTTCCAGCGGTGGCGCAATTTTCTGGAGAACCTCCCCACCCTTGGCAAACTGGTGGCATTTCACACGGAAAACAAACTGCTGATTCTCTCCCACAGCCAGGACATGTACCGGCAGATGGGCAAGCTGGTGGCCCGAGGAAAAGACCTGCCTCCTTCCGAACTGTTCGAGGCCTATGAGCAACTGCTGATAAAGTCCCTGGATTTGAAAACCACCCCGAAAAAAAACATCAACGTACTTCAGCATGCTATGGGATTTTTTAAAACAGACTTGACAGGAGATGAAAAACAGGAACTGCTGACTAGTTTTTCCCATTACAGGGACGGGTATGTGCCGCTGATCGTTCCTTTGACGTTGATCAAACACTATGTGTTAAAATATGACCAGCCCTGGCTCAAATCCCAGACTTTTTTGAACCCCCATCCCTTTGAGCTGAAGCTGAGAAATTATTTTTGATATCCCACGGAATACCGGATGCCCTTGACATGAACGAAAAAAAGTATTTAATTGAAGGAACCGATAACCATCGACTGGTATCCGGAAAAACCATTAACTATTACAAGGAGATAATTCATGGCATATGATTTTAGTGTAAACGAAGTATTTGAAATGGCTATCCAGATTGAAGCAAACGGTGCCAACTTCTACAGAAAAGCGGCAGGGTTTCAGAACGATCCTTCCGATAAGCAATTTTTAGAAAAACTGGCCCATATGGAAGACAAACACAAGGCAACCTTTGAAGCCATGCGCCAGCAGGTATCAGACGCGGAAAAAGAACGGACCGTGTTTGATCCGGCAAATGAGCTGTCCATGTATCTGAAAGCCATGGCAGACTCCCATGGCGGTGAAGGCAACCCGGATATTGCCGAATCCTTCACCGGCAAAGAGGCAATTGAAGAGATCATTACCACAGCCATCGGCCTGGAAAAAGAATCCATTCTCTTTTATCTGGGACTCAAGGACCTGGTCCCCCCCAAATACGGCCACGACAAGCTGGACCATATCATCAAAGAAGAAAAACTGCACATTGCCCAGTTGAACGGGTTTTTAAAAAAAGCCAACGCATGATATGCAGGTGTCACCCGTCAGTACCATATACCAGGAACTTGTCCTGACGGGTGACGTCTGAACCCTGGTTTGCCTTTGGCCTGGAAAACATTTACCGTTTAGGGATAAAATCACCCATCACATATGACCGGTACGCGCAAAAACCGTCTGAAATTCTACCTGTTCAAGGAACCTTTCACTATTATTGTGCCCATATGGGCAGTCTTTCTGGTATTTGTCCTGAGCATTTTCTTTGTATTTATTCCCTCCCTTAAAACCAACCTGACAGACCAGAAAAAAGAGATGATCCAAACGCTTACCGATAGCGCTGTGAGCCTGTTGCATGAATACCACCAGCGGGTCGTATCCGGTGAACTGCCCCAGTCAGAGGCAAAATCCAGGGCTATGGAACAGATCCGGCATATGCGGTACGGGGCGGATGCCAAAGATTATTTCTGGATTATTGACATGCATCCGTTCATGGTCATGCACCCTTTCCGACCGGATCTGGAAGGACAAGACCTGACCGGTTTCGCAGATCTCCGAGGCAATTACCCGTTTCTGGCCATGGTGGAAAAAGTGCTGGGCCATGGCAGCGGGTATGTCGATTATTACTGGCAGTGGAAAGACGCTTCCCACAAAATCGTTCCAAAACTTTCCTATGTAAAAGAATTCAAACCCTGGGGATGGATCGTGGGCACCGGCATATACCTGGCAGATGTGCAGGCTGAAATCAGCGCCACTCTCAACAATTTACACAAAATCATGGCCGCCATTCTGATATTTGTTCTCGCACTGTCTGCCTATATTACCTGGCAGACGATCAGGATAAGGAATAAAAAAATACGGGTTGAAAACACCCTGCAAAAAGAAAGAGAAACCCTTTCCACGATTCTGGAAAGCATCCCCCACGGTATTTCCCTGGTTGACAATGAGGGCAGATGTCTTTATGTAAACTCCTCTTTCACAAAAATTACCGGCTATACCCTTGACGACATCCCCACCAAAAAAGTGTGGTTTCAAAAAGCATACCCTGACAAAGCATACCGGAAAAAAGTGATGCAGGCTTGGGGCAAAGATATATCCAGTCAAGAAGGAAGCCATGTGCGGGAATTTCAGATAACCTGCAGGAACAAAGAAACCAAATACATTGAATTTCGATCCTGTTTTTTGGAGGATAAAAAAATATCTGTATTAACGGATGTAACCGACAGAAAAGAAACAGAGGAGATAAGCCGGGAAAAAGACCGGCTCCAGGCTGTACTGGAACTTTCCGGTGCGGTATGCCACGAGATGAACCAGCCGTTGATGAGCATATCCGGATATTTTGACATTATCCTGATGGAAATGTCTGAAGATGATCCCCATTATCCCAGAATCAAAAAAATCCAGGCACAGTTGGAAAGAATGGCCGGTATAACCAAAAAAATGATGCAGATTTCAAAATACCAGACCAAAGCCTATTTAAACGGGAAAATACTGGATATAGCAGGAACATCAGAGACCGGCAACGGGTCTGGAACTGCTGCCAAACCGGATAACGGCAGCAGCATGCAAAAAAAGCAATAAAGAGGTGACCCCCATTATCAAGTCTATTGGGCCAGGGCATCCAGATCCGGGTTTGTTTTAATGGTCTGCTTATCTCCTGCCAGGTGGCGGCGTGCTTTTTCCTTGTGCTTTTTTATAAGGGTCTGCAATTTATTCGAAAGGCCGTCAATGGCCGAATACATGGTTTCTGCTTCTTCTTTTGCATGAATTTTCAGTTTTTCACAACTCAAATTGATCTCCGCAATATGGCGTATTTTTTCAACAGACAAAACAAGATTTGCATCTGCAGGGGCATCAAGCATTTTATCCAGTTTTCCCAGTTTTTCCTGTACATAGGATTTAAGGGCATCTGAGGATTCAATTTTTTTGAAGGTGATGGATATCTGCATACAAATTCCTCCTACAATAAGGGTTGGTGGACATTCAAAACCACTTTAACAGAAAATGCGCACCA
The DNA here is from genome assembly GCA_020201255.1 of Desulfobacteraceae bacterium. Classification (GTDB taxonomy): domain Bacteria; phylum Desulfobacterota; class Desulfobacteria; order Desulfobacterales; family Desulfobacteraceae; genus Desulfotignum. The sequence goes on along the minus strand of JAIVHE010000024.1, from coordinate 6,004 downwards.
ATAACAGCAAAGTCAATTTTTTTTCCAGCCATTTTCTGTGCTTGTTCCATATCATCAATTCATGTATAGTAAAATTTATTGAATTCCCATTGTCTGAAAAGGAGGCCGTCATGATCACAGCAAGCGATATCATGGAAACCAGTATCATCAGTGTGACCCCGGATACGGACATCCCCAGCGCAGTGGGGATACTGCTCAACAATCACATCAACGGGGTACCTGTGGTCAATGACCAGGAAGAGCTGGTTGGTATCCTGTGCCAGAGCGATTTGATCTTTGCGCAAAAAGAAATGCCCGTCCCGCCGATATTCGCCATCCTGGATTCCATCTTTCCCTTGTCTTCATCCAAAAAAATCGATGAGGAATTTCGAAAAATAGCTGCCACCACCGTATCCCAGGCCATGGTCAAGGATGTTATTTCCGTTGAACCGGACACGCCGGTGAGTGAAATCGCAAGCCTTATGGTGGAAAAGCATTTTCATACCATACCGGTGGTCAAAAACAAAAAACTGGTGGGCATCATCGGCAAGGAAGATGTGCTGAAAACCCTGACCCCTGATACCTGATACATGATACCGGCATCTGACTGCCGGTTTCCTGTATCCATCTTTTATCAACAAACCCCACCCAAACATGAGAGGCTGTCATGGCATATTTTGATTTCACAAGTTTTGAAGTATCGTTTCACCAATATGTAAAATATGTCCTGGGAAAGCCCCTGGCCGAGACTACAAAAAAAGACCAGCTCAATGCGGTTTCCTATGCTGTGGGCAAATATCTGATGGATATCAATTTCGACACCCAGGAAAGGTATGTGAAAAATGATGCCAAAAAGGTGTATTATTTGTCCATGGAATTTCTTATCGGCCGGCTTTTGTCCAACAACCTGCTGAACCTGGGAATTTTTGATGCCTGCGCCCGGTTTTTACAAAAACAGGGTATTGATCTGGAAAAACTGGTGGAAGAAGAACAGGACCCGGCTCTGGGAAACGGGGGTTTGGGAAGACTGGCAGCCTGTTTTCTGGATTCTCTTGCCAGCCTGGACATGCCTGGATTCGGGTATGGCATCAACTATGATTACGGATTGTTCCGCCAGGTGATCATCAATGGGCATCAGCGGGAGAAACCAGACTACTGGCCCAACCGCTCCTCTCCCTGGCTGATCCGCCGCTCCGGGGAGCACTATAAGCTGCCTATTTATGGAAAAATAGAAGACACCCTGGACCGGAACGGAGACTACAATCCCATGTGGGCCAACTGGAAGCTGTTCATCGGCCGGCCCCACGATATCCTTGTGTCAGGACATGGCGGCCGCACCGTAAACCGGCTCAGGCTTTTTTCCGCTGCAGCCTCGGAAGACTTTGACATCAATATTTTTAATGACGGGGATTATCTGAAAGCGGTGCGGAGGAAAATCACATCTGAAAGCGTCACAAAGATCCTGTATCCATCAGACACCAAAGATGTGGGCAAGGAACTGCGGCTCATTCAGGAATATTTTCTGGTGGCCTGTGCCATGCGCGATATTATCCGCAATTATGAAACCCTGCACAAAAACTATGAAAGATTCCATGAACGGGTGGCCATACAGCTCAACGACACCCACCCCTCCCTGGCTGTCCCTGAACTGATGCGCATGCTGGTGGATGAAAAAGGACTGGAATGGGAAAAAGCCTGGGAAATAACCGTAAAAACACTGGCCTTCACCAACCATACCCTTTTGCCCGAAGCCCTGGAAACCTGGCCGGTATCCCTCCTGGGCAAGGTGGTGCCCCGGCATCTGCAGATTATCTTTGAAATAAACCAGCGCTTCCTTGAATCTGTGAAAACCAGATTCGGCAGCAGCAGTGATGACATGATCGCAAAAATGTCCATTATCCAGGAAGGCGGCGAACAGCAGGTGCGCATGGCCAACCTGGCCATCATCGGCAGCCACTCGGTGAACGGGGTGGCCAAAGTACATTCAGACCTGGTCAAAACCCGGCTGGTACCGGAATTTTATTCCCTGTGGCCGGAAAAATTCAACAACAAAACCAACGGGGTCACCCCCAGGCGGTGGGTGGTGGCATGCAATCCGGAGCTGGCAAAACTGATCACCGATGCCATCGGCCGGCGCTGGATTGCGGACCTGGACCTGGTATGGGAACTGGAAGCATTCCAGGATGATCCCGGGTTTCTGGACCGGTTCCGGGCGGTGAAACAGACCAACAATTTGACATCCATGCAAAGCGCATCCATGAATACAAGCGGCAGCTGCTCAATGCGCTGCACATCATTCACCTGTATTTATCCATCAAAGAAGACAAAAAAGATATCAAAGCGCCCCGGACCTTTATTTTTGCCGGCAAGGCTGCACCGGGATACCATATTGCCAAGCTCATTATCAAACTGATTCACAATCTGGCCGCTGTGGTAAACAAAGACCCCGAGGTGAACCAGCAGCTGAAAATCATCTTTCTGCCGGACTACCGGGTCACCATGGCGGAACGTCTCATCCCGGCGGCAGATGTCAGTGAACAGATTTCCACCGCCGGCATGGAAGCCTCTGGCACCGGCAACATGAAATTCGCCATGAACGGGGCCTTGACCATCGGCACCATGGATGGTGCCAATATTGAAATTTTTGAACAGGTGGGAAAACAAAATATCTATATTTTCGGATTGACCGTGGAAGAGGTGGAGGGACTGCGCCCCCGATACCAGCCCAGGGAATATCTGGAAAAAGATGAGCGCCTCAAACGGATCATCTATGCCATCCGGTCCGACCGGTTCAGCCAGTCGGAACCCGGCCTTTTCCGGCCCCTGTATAACCTGCTCATGGCCCCGACAGACATATATCTGCATTTTGCTGATTTCAGCTCCTATGCAGCAGCCCAGGAAGCCATCGGCAACGATTTTATGCAGCCCGCAAAATGGGCCACCAAAGCCCTTATGAACACGGCCCGCACCGGCATTTTTTCCAGTGACCGGACCATCAAGGCCTATGCAGACGAAATCTGGGGCATCAAATCCCAGGTCCAGGAACAGGACCGCTGGTAAAAGATCAGAGGGGTCACCGTTGGGTTTCAGGCAATCAACGATAGCGTTGGCACCACCTGTATTAAACAAGCCCCCTGTGGGTGCCCTGTGACCGGACCGTCAGATGCTATCTCGGGCCGGGCGCAGGGCACCCACAGGGGGCGGGCACCGGTTATAGTGCCGGTCACATGACTTGATACTTATGGTAATAATAAAGTATGCTCGGTATTAGTTCATATGACCAGAACTATAAGCAAAAGGATTTACGTTACACGCGATTGCCCAATTTTTGCTTCTCCAGCACCAGAGCGGCCCCCGAACCGGGCCTCGTCCGTGTCCAGAATCATCCGGTACCTTCCCGGGGGCGCATCCACCCGGTAATCATAAAAAGACCACTCCGGGTGAAAATTAAAGACCCAAAAAAGATCACCCCGGCAAAAGGCGATGATATTGTGGTCCTCATGCAAATAACACAGACCGGGGCAGGTGGATGTGGACAGACCGTGTTCTTTTGCAAGCATGATCATTTGGCGGTCAAATGCATATAAATCCCTGTAATACAGATCCGGATCATATTTCAACGACCACTGGCGCCGGGCATAGTGATAGGAAAAATCGTTCTGTTGCGAGGGAAAATCCACCCATTCCGGATGCCCGAACTCATTGCCCATGAAATTGAGGTATCCGGCATTGGCCGTGGCCAGGGTGATCAGCCGGATCATCTTGTGCAGCGCCACTCCCCGCAAGGTTTCCATGCCTGCATGTTTCTTGTGCATGGCCGTATAGATGCGGCTGCCCATAAGATGCATCAGCAACGTCTTATCCCCCACCAGGGCCTGGTCATGGCATTCTGCATAAGAAATGGTGGCTTCCTCGGCCCGGCGGTTGGTCAGTTCATGCCAGAGTGTTTCCAAAGGCCAGTCTTCATCCCGGGTTTCCTTGAGCAGTCTGATCCAGAAATCGGCAATGCCCATGGCAAACCGAAAATCAAACCCATATCCTCCCTTGTCGATCCCGGCTGCCAGACCCGGGTATCCGGAGACATCTTCGGCCACTGTAACAGCCGCGGGTTTTGTTTCATGGACCAGGCGATTGGCCAAATACAGGTAGCACAGGGCATCCGTGTCCACCCCCGGGCCGAAGTAATCGGCATAACTTGCAAAGGCCCGGTTCAATCCATGGTCTTCAAACAGCATGGAGGTAATGCCGTCAAACCTGAACCCATCCACGTGAAACTCTTCGATCCAGTACCGAAGATTGGACAGCAAAAATTTCACCACCATGGGCTTTGCATAGTCAAAACACCGGGAATCCCACAACCTGTGCATGCCTCTGGGACCGTCGTGAAAAAACTGGTACAAGGTGCCGTCAAACCGGGAAAGCCCTTCCACCTCATTGCGCACACTGTGGGAATGGATGATGTCCATCAACACCTGTATGCCCTGTTCATGGGCCGCATCGATCAATTGTTTGAGTTCTTCGGGTGTGCCGAACCGGGAAGAAGGGGCAAAAAATGAGGATACATGGTAGCCGAAAGATGCGTAATAGGGATGTTCCTGCACCGCCATCATTTGAATGGCATTGTACCCGGCATCCACAATCTTGGGCAGAATATGGCGGCGAAATTCCGTCCAGGTGCCGATCCGGCCTTCTTCCAGGGCCATGCCGGCATGGGTTTCATAAATCAGCATGGGACCGGTTCGGCGGACAGGTTCCGATGACTGCCATGCATAGGGTTTTGACGGCTCCCACACCTGGGCATTGAAAATAAGGGTATGAGGATCCTGGACCACCCGCCTGGCTGCCGTGGGAATCCGATCTCCATCTCCCCCCGGCCAGAGTATTTTTAACCGGAACAGATCCTGGTGGGAGAACCGGTCTGCAGGAAAGTGTGCCGCAAAAATTTCTCCATCCTGTTTGGGTACCCGGTATGCAGATACGCACTGCCAGTTGTTTTTGTCACAGAGACACTCCTGCTTTTTTGTATCAAAATGCAGGCCGAACCGCTGGTGATAATCGGCAAAGTTCTTCAAAGAACCGGCATTTTTCCGGCACAGTTTTTCTTCCAGATCCACTGCTGCCCGGTACCGGGACCGGATGGTATCGGCATGGGCCAGCAGTCCCGGGTCATGAAAAATACCGGGATCAGACAAGGAAGGGTCTTTGGAGCATTTTTTCATATAGATTGATATAATCCTCTGCACATCGGGTGTGGTTGAATTCCAGAACACTTTCAATCATGATCCGGTGGATCTGTTTTTCTCTGGTTTGGTCATCTGCCGCATAAAAATCCATGGCCCGGTCAACAGCCCAGGAAAGACCATTGGCATCATGGACGGTAAATACGAATCCATTTCCGCTGTCATCAGCCAAATTCAGAGGCCGCACCGTATCATGGAGTCCGCCGGTATCAAACACAATGGGCAGTGTGCCGTAAATGCCTCCCACCATCTGGGGCAGGCCGCAGGGCTCAAACGCAGAAGGCATGAACAAAAAATCCGATGCCGCAAAGGCCTGGTGGGAAAGCCCTTCATTGAATCCGCACACGGCCACGCGCCGGCCCAGTCCATGGAACCGCACGATATCATGGAAATACTTTTCAAACGAACCGGATGCCACAGAAACGATCTGCAACCCCTGATCCCTGTAGCGGTCCACAACATCGAACATGATCTGTGCCAGCAACTGGCAGCCTTTCTGTACCGGATCCAGGCGGGAGGGCCAGAAAAACATCGGTGCGTTTTCGTTCTCTTCCAGATCCAGAATTTTCTGGATATATTGTTTGTTTGCCGCCTTGAGCCGTTTGTGGTTCTTGGGTCCATAGTTATACCGGATCAGGTCATCCACTGCCGGATTGAACTCAGGTTCCGGTGCATTGAGTATTCCTGTGGCACACCCGGCATAATATTTACCGGTCAGTTCATTTTTCAGACAGGTTTCCACAAAAGGATGGCGGTCTTCCACGATTTCCCGTAAAAAAGTGGGG
>JAIVHE010000256.1 GCA_020201255.1 Desulfobacteraceae bacterium | reverse complement strand
GTCAGGGTAACGGTGGTTCCCTGACCCGGTGCTGATGCAATCTTCATCCGGCCGCCGATATCTTTCAGCCGTTCCTCGATACTGAACAGCCCCAGTGAATCCGTACTTTTTTGCGTTTCCGCAAGTGCTTCCGCCTCAAACCCCTTGCCGTTGTCTGACACAATGATTTTTATCTTCTGATCCTGTGTCCGTTCAACAGATATGGCTGCCTGTTTTTCTCCTGCATGTTTTACCACATTGAACAACAGTTCCTTTGTGCACTGGAACAGCAGAAAAGATGTGTTTTCTGAGATCGGATCAATGGTCTCATCCATCCGGGGATTCAGGGTAAAGTCAAACTTTTTTTTCATATAGTTGACCAGCCAGTTCACGCCGCCGGAAAGGCCGTCGTTCAATATTGCGGAAGGAGAAAGATCCACCGTAAGGGACCGCAGTTCCGCCAGGGTTTCTTCCAGAATACCTTCAATTTTATGGGCGGTTTTATGGGCTGCGGTAATATCGTTTTTGCGGTAAATATCCCATACGTGCATGCGTGCGCCCACAACCAGGGGCTGAATATGGTCATGGAGCACAGCGGCCAGGCGGTTGCGTTCCTTTTGCTCCACCTGGCCGAGTTTGTTGGCCAGCACCCGCATCCGCTGTGTCTGGTTCTGGATTTTGGCTGTGCGGTCCCGGACGCGTTGTTCCAGCAGTTCATTGATTTGTTCGATGTTTTGTTCATACTGTTTCTGCTCGGAAATGTCTTTTGCAATGCCGATCATGCACAGCGATACATCATCATTATCCTGGTAAAATCTGCCGGTTATTTCTACCCAGGAAACATCGCTTTTGTCCGGGCGAAGAATACGGCAGGTAGACGCAAACGCATTGCCCGGCTGCTGTGCCTTTGAAAAAGCCCGGGCAAAGGCGTTTTTGTCCCGGGAGTCCACTGCCTGTTCCAGAAAATCGGTATACGCCAAAGGCGGCAGTTTGTGGGACCGTCCGAAGATCCGGTACATCTGGTCATTTTCCCAGAACGCCGTATTTTTGGTAAGGTTCCATTCAAAGACGCCGATGTTCAGGGAATTTGCAGCCAGCCGCAGCCGCTGGTCACTTTTCCAGGTACGGGTTTCCGCCTGGCGCATCCGGGTAAGATCCAGGGCGATGATCACATGGAGTCCGTCAGGAGATGTGAACCGGGAGGCAGCCCCCAAAACCGGGGTCCGGCCCCCGTCCGGACGCAAAAATGCCCATTCCCGGACCGATACCACCTCCTGGTTTGCCAGACGTTCCGACCATTTTCCCGTCTTCGGCCGGTTTTCCGGTGCCAGGCATGTCTCCCAGTTGATCCGCCCTGCCAGTACATCCGCACGGGTGTATCCGGTCATGCGCAGCATCTCGTCGTTGATATAGGTGACATTGCCGCTGCTGTCACCAAATCCGATGCCGATCAAATTGGAATCAGCCAGAGCCCGGAAATTGCGTTCGTTTTCGCGAAGCAAATCAATGGTTTGCTTCAGGCCCAGCAGCTGCATGCGCCGGTCATCCCCTACCATAACGTCAACCTGGCCCTTCTCAATGGCTGTCAGAAGTTTATCGGCATGGGCCAGCTGCGTTTCAAGTTCCAGGTATGTGGGTTTTTTCCGAATGATACTTTTTCTAGGGTCAATTTAAGTAATATCCTGGGAGGGAATATAGTCTTCCAATGGGCGCAGGGTATCCAGATCATGGGAGAAAACCGCTTTTAAAAAGGTATCCACCCACCAGAAAATATCTGTTTTTTTTACAATTTTGCGCAACGCCCGCATGCGTTTTTTCCGTTCATCAAGGCCCATGTGGCAGGCCTGGTAAATGGTATCGGCAATGCCCGCAATATCGTGGGGATTAACCAGAAGGGCGTGTTTGTACAATTGGCTGGATGCACCGGCAAACTCACTTAAGATCAGTACCCCGTTTAAATGGATATTGGATGCGCAATATTCTTTGGCCACCAGGTTCATGCCGTCTTTGAGCGGTGTAACCAGGGCAATATCCGCAGCCCGGTATAGAGCGGTCAATTCGGTTCTGTCAACGCTTTGATACAGATAGTGGATGGGCACCCACCCGGGCCGGGTGAATGTGCCGTTGATTTCGCTGATCAACTGCTCGATCTCTTGTTTGAGGTTTTCATATTCCGGGATTCGCTGCCGGCTGGGGACCACAACCTGAACCATGCTGATCTTTTTTTCCAGCTCCGGATACCGCTGCAGTGCATTGCGAAATGCCAGCAGCCTTTCCGGGATGCCTTTGCTGTAGTCCAGGCGGTCCACCCCGAGAATCAAGTGATCTGACGTATAGGCAGCGCGGATTTCATCCACTCTTTTTTCCACCGCACTGGTGCCGGCTTTTTTTGCAAACTCATTGTAATCAATACTGATGGGGAAATTGCCCACCCGGACCATGTGGCCGTTGACCTTGGCGGAAAGTACCTGTCCTCTTCCCTTTATTTTGTAACGGGAGCTTCTTTTTATCCAGGTTCTTAACCATACCTGGCTGTTCAGTTAAAAAGGCTGTTTGATCTATTTATCTTTTTGTCGCCGGATGGATCCAGGGGCCTGATGTATTGCCCCTTACTGTTCAGTTTGTATGAAAAACAACAAGAAAATCAAGAGCGGCATCTGGGTTGCAAGGTTCCCGGGTCAGGAATTTACAAGGCCTTTTTCAATGGCGATGGTGGTCAGCTGAGTAACATTGTGAACAGACAGCTTGGCCATGATATTGGCCCTGTGGCGTTCAATGGTTTTGGGACTGTTGCACAGCATGTCTGCGACCTCTTTGCTGGTATAGCCTTCCGCCACCAGTTTGAGCACTTCTTTTTCCCGCCGGGTAAGGGTATCCCATGAACTGCGTTCTTTCAGGTATTTTTTTCCTTCCAGATACCCTTCCATGACTTTACCGGCGATGCTGGGACTGATAAATGTCTTTCCCGATGAAACCAGACGGATGGCTTTTAACAGTTCATCCTGGGACGCATCTTTCAGGCAGTAGCCCTGCACACCGTAGTTGAAACATTCCAGAATAAAATCCTCCGTGTCATGAATGGTCAAGGCCAGGATCTTGATATCGGGTCTCTGGCGTTTGATCTCCTTGATGGCGGAAAGGCCGTCCATTTTCGGCATGGACAGATCCAGCATTGCCATGGTAGTTGAAACATTCCAGGATAAAATCCTCCGTGTCATGAATGGTCAAGGCAAGGATCTTGATATCGGGTCTCTGGCGTTTGATCTCCTTGATGGCGGAAAGGCCGTCCATTTTCGGCATGGAAAGATCCAGCATTGCCATGTCCGGATTGTGCTCCATACACTGTGCAATGGCTTCAAATCCGTCTGCCGCCTCGGCAACCACCTCCAGGGTATCATCACAATTGATCATCAGACACAACCCTTCCCTGAGTAATGTGCTGTCTTCTGCAATCACAATACGTGTTTTTTCCATGATGGCTTCCTGTCTAAAAGGTTACTTTCCATACATACAACACGGATAGTATTACCTAATAGCAAAGACAAAAGCCAAAGGCAATGATTTTTGCATTCAGGGGGACGGCTCTTTTCCTGTTTGCAATCTAAAGCGGAAAATCCGCAACCCAGGTGCTCTTCCTCATTTTCTTGTTTTTGTTAACAGCAATTGAGCAGTAAGGCACTAAAGGGTATGTTTTTTGGGTGACATGGCATGTGTACGGTGAAACATTTCCGGTTCTCTGACAGGATTTTTTTCTGGCAGAAAATCATCCTCCCGGGGTGGTATCACGGTCAGAGAGTTTTCCACATACAGATCCGGGAATTCATTTTTCATAATATCTCCGATGCAGGCCCTTTTCCAGAAGGCATCTACTATACCGTACAGGCTTATGGTACCATTTCTTATGGACACTTCAGGTTCTATAACTGTTATTTGGGGGATGGCGGTAATTTTCATGAGTGCCGCAATTTTGGTATCAGTGTCCCCGAAAAAAGTTTCAGAAAATTTTCCTGTGGTGTCTTCCTGGATGGATAATTGATTAACCACCTCGACAACCCCGGGCAAGGAAAACGCAACCTTTTCTGCCAGCGCCTTTTCACTCTCCCGGGAAACGGTTCCTTTTAAAAAAAGTATTCCCTGGACATTGTATGCTTCAATCCCGGAGGCATCGAGCCCCTTGTTTTGATGCATGGCTTTTACAATGGATTCTTGTGACAGTTTGTTACGTTCTTTCATAAAAAATCTCCCGCAATGTAATGTAATGGTTGGTCATGTTGTTTTCGGTAATTGTAACG
>JAIVHE010000255.1 GCA_020201255.1 Desulfobacteraceae bacterium | reverse complement strand
ATGCACCAGGGCCGGGTCCTAAGGGACCTGCCCACCCCTGTTTTCATGCAGGATGACAAACTGCGCAATCTCAACGGCCTGTCTTTTTCCTATCGCCAGCGCTCCTTTACCGCCATCCAAAAACTGCAGCATGAACATGAGCACCGCCATCCCCACCGGCATATCCATGAACATGAGCACCGCCATGACCAGACAGTGCACACCCATCCCCATGAACATCTGCATGATCACCCCCACCGGTTTGTGCATACCCATCCTGGAGGCCAAAAAACCCATGACCATGCCCGCCGCCTGGTGCATGACCATGAACATCCCGGCCATGATGCCGAGAACCACGACCATCCCCATGGATGAATTTTGAGATCTTAATCTTAATGCCGTGGTTCGGCAGTCCCTGCCCGGAATCCAAGATACCTGAAAAATCCCTGGAATCCCTGGGTTTCAATTGTTATTTCCAGAGATCTTACTGAGTCCAGTTTATAGACAGTTTTCTGTTGGATCGAACACAGTCTCGTAAATAAAGGTTAATCAAATTTTGGTATGGAATACCTGTTTCCTCAGCCTGATTCTTGAAATAATCTATAATATCTACACCAATTCGAATGGTAACCTGCTTTTTCAGACTCTTGGCATAAGGATTTTTACGGCCTTTCAAATTTTCAAAATCATATTCTTTTCTCATCATGGCCTCCTGAAATACACCTTTTGTTCTTTCCTGGTTGCCTTTCTTGCAGAAATGATACGAATCGTTGATTCATCACTGCGATAACAATGGCAAACAACCAGGACTTTAAGCTCTTGGCTGAAACCTAAAAGTAAAAATCTTTCTTCATCAATGGAATGATCTGGATCGTCAAATTGAATTGCACTTTCATCGAAGAATACAGTTTGTGCTTCTTCAAAGGTTACACCATGTTTCGTTAGATTGCTTTCATTTTTGGTGTCATCCCATTCGAAGATTAATTTTTTCATACTTATATTGTAAATATATTATAATTAAGTGTCAAGTTGATTGTGCAGAACTTTTTGATACAGAACGTTCATAATGAGCGGTGTGAAGGGATCAGGTTTGTATAGATAAACGGCCGCTTTTTCAAAAAATTAATCCGCATTTAACAGGGCACGCATAATCATCTGTTCAACTTCCTTTGATGCGTTTACATGCAACAAAATAATGTCCTTGTTTTTCATTGCAAACACCCGGAATATTTCATCTCCAAACGCCTGTCCGATGAAATCGACTCCCTCAAAATCAAGGATCACGGTTTTAAAGCGGTCAATCCTTGACAAAAGCCTTTTGGCTTGCGAACGGGACACCAGCATTTCGTTTCCGTATTGTGCCAGACGGACAGGGACTATTGTTTTATTGAAACCATAATCCTCTGTAGTGGTGTAGGTATCAAAAATTTTTTTGACGTTTCTGGAAGAGTTGTTTTTCATCTTCATATAGACCAGGGTGCCTTTGCCTGGTTTGTATCTCTCAAGGATCCAATCCGATTCTTCGGTATGTTTATGTGAAAAATATGTACCTCCTGATAAAATCTGAAAATCATCAACCATTCTTGAAGAAAAGAAAATGCCCTCTCCTGTGTGATGTGATGGATCAGTTGTCAGCTTTCCTTTGGATAATTCCAAAATAGCATGCCGTTCATCCAGCAACCCCATTATCCGTTGAATTTTGTTAAAGATCCCTTCTCCGTCGTCATGGATATATATCTCTGTGCTGACGGCATTTTTTTTCAGGTTGATCCTGACCGTTTGTCCTGATGAATGATCTATCGCGTTATTGAGAATTTCCGTGAAGCAGTAACCCCATACTTCAATGACATTGTCCGGGAAATCGGAAAGCAGAACAGACATATCATTCCGCCAGACCACATCCTCCTGCA
>JAIVHE010000326.1 GCA_020201255.1 Desulfobacteraceae bacterium | reverse complement strand
ACAAATGGTGAGCGCCTGATGGCCATGGCCCTGGTCCATGATATGGCGGAAGCAAGGACAGGGGATTTCAACTATGTCCAGAAACACTATTCCACAACCGATGAATCCAAAGCCATTGCCCATTTGACAAAAAATCTGCCCTTTGGCGCAGACATCATATCATTGATGTCAGAGTTCAACCTGGGGGAAACAAAAGAGGCGCAGTTGGCCAGGGACGCAGACCAGCTGTCTTTTATTCTTGAATTGAAAAAACGCAAGGATACCGGTACCGTTACTGCGGATAAATGGCTTGCTGTGGTTCTGGAAAGACTGAAAACAGATCTGGGCCGGCAGATGGCCCGCAGTATCATGGAAACCGGGTGGGATGAGTGGTGGCTTTGTGATTATACGGAATAAAAAAACAGCAGCATAGGCATACCATGGCATCAGGTTCCATATCCGTTCTTTTTGTGAAAAACACCCATGGCCCGGACAGGATAGATCCCTTTGAACAAGCTGATGGATTCATTGTCCAATACGGGGAAAATCAGGCCCAGTGCCAACAGATTGCCAAAGGGTTCCACCCGGATATTGTTATAAAGCGCTGGAACAAAAAATATTCACCAGAGAACAGACCATAAAAAAGACCCGTACCTATCTTGACAGGTTCAAACACACCCTTTTTGCCGTCAAAACCGAACTGACCCGGGAAAAAACCAGCCTGAACAATGCCCTCAAACAGATCCATCATATGACCAAAGAGCGGAATCAACTCAAATATCAGGTCCAGAGGATAAAACAAACCCTTGCACAGAATATGGACGGATTTGAAAAACTGCTGGCCAGTCTGATTCGCAGTCAGGTGGAAACCAGCCGGGGTCACGGGGAACGGGTGGCCCACATTGCCTGTTTTGTCGGCAAAGGTTTGGGATTTGATGAAAAAAAGTTGGAGAATCTTCACAAAGCTGGTATGTTGCATGAAATCGGGCTTGTTTTCATGCCCCGGACAGGAGTGACAAAATCTTTTGACCAGCTGACCACTTTTGAAAAAAACATGCAGGATCAATATCCGGTAAAAGGAGCGGATCTGCTCAGCCATTGCAATGCCTTTGAAAAGGTGGCACAGATTATCCGGTATATGCATGAAAATGTTGACGGTACCGGTTTTCCCCGGGGATTGAAAAAAAACTATATACCAATGGCATCCCGGGTTCTGGCCGGAGCGGATCTATGTGACACCCTGAAAAATGGACCGAAGATATGCGCTTTGGAAGATCTTATGGCTGCGTTGGAAAATGCGGCAGGCTCCCGCTTGGATCCCCTGGTTGTGAACTGGCTTGAAAAATATGCCCTGCTGCACATGGGATCTGATGCTTTTCAGGTTCGCGGGGTGGGAATGGAAGCGCTGGTACCGGGTATGCGGCTGGGATGTGCCCTGTGTACATCCACAGGAACCAAGTTGTTCAGTGCCGATACCGTGCTGACACAAAAGGCGATTGACAAGATCATACAATACAGCAGGGAATTTCCTGTGGATGACATACTTTATATAAAGGTGTAAACATAAAGGGTTAAAAAATGGACATTTCTTCGGTTATCGGTGTTGTCTCGGGAATAGGGTTTATTCTGGGTACCATATTGCTGGGCGGCAGTATCATGATGTTTGTGAATATCCCTTCGGTGCTTGTTGTGATTGGCGGTACATTTGCCGCCACCATGATCGGTTATCCCCTGGCCCAGTTTCTGGGTGTGTTCAAAACCGTTATAAAAGTGTTCATCTTTAAAATTGAGAATCCCGGGGATCTCATTGCCAATCTGGTGGAAATTTCCAATAAAGCCAGAAAGGGCGGGCTTTTGTCCATTGAAAGCGATATCGAAACCACACCGGACCCCTATCTTGCCCAGGCCCTGCAGATGACCGTGGACGGGGTGAAAACCGGGGATATTGCCGCTATCATGCAAAAACAGATGCAGCTGACCAAAAAAGGACTGGATACCGGGGCTGAGATATTTGGTTCCATGGGGGCCTATGCCCCGGCATTCGGCATGGTGGGAACATTGATCGGATTGATCCAGATGCTGGCCAACCTGGATGATCCCTCCTCCATCGGTCCCAAGATGGCGGTTGCCATGATCACCACGTTTTACGGAGCAGTTCTGGCGAATCTGTTTTTCATTCCCATGAGCGATAAGCTGCGGGGCAGAAATGAAGAAGAGATCACCAATATGAACATCATTTTTGAAGGCATTCTTTCCATCCGGGAAGGAGAACACCCCAAGCTCATGGAAGACAAGCTCAATATCTACTTGTCTGAACCCAAAAACGAACAAAAAAACACCTAATTTTTTTTAAAAAAGAGCAAACAAATGGCTGAAGAAACCGGCGCTAAAGCAGAAGAAAAACAACCATCCGCCCAGTTCCAACTGGCGGATGACGAGCCTAAGCCACGAAAGCAGGCCACCTGGCTGGCCACCTTTGCCGACCTTGTCACCCTGCTCATGTGCTTTTTTGTGCTTTTGTTTGCCATGAGCACCACCCAGCAGGAAACCTATAAGGAACTTGTCAAATCCCTGCGCAGTGCACTGGGTGCCCAGACAGTGCCGGAAGCCGGTACCAGAGAAGGCCTGACCATGCACGCCGTGCCTTCTGAAGAACCTTCCGAAAGCCAGCAGATAGATGAGCTGGGGGGAATGATTGAAAAAGAGATGGATGAGATCGTTTCTGAAGTCCGGGAACTGGTGCTGTTCAACAAACTGGGCGGAGAAGTCAGTGTGGTCAAAACCGAGTCCGGTGTGGTGATCACCATGTCGGACCTGCTCTTGTTTTCCGAAGGCGGCACCCGGTTGTCTGACAAAGGGCTGGATATTCTGCGCAAGGTGGCATCAGTGCTTTCCAAACTGGCCTACCAGGTCCAGATCAAAGGGCACACCGACAGTTCTCCCATATCATCGGCGCTGTATCCTTCCAACTGGGAGTTGTCCGCTGCGCGGGCGGCCATGGTAGTCCGCCTTCTGGTGGCAAACGGTGTGCCACCCCAGTATGTTTCCGCAGAAGGATATGCCCATTACCATCCGGTTGCCACCAATGACACACCCCGGGGCAGGGCATTGAACCGGCGGGTGGAAATCGTGTATGAGCGCAACAGTATTGCCCGGCAGTTTGCCGGCATGAAAAGGCAATGACGGTTGCCGGGTTCCGGTAAAATATTGACATCCTTCTTCATCTTAAGGGATGGTATTTTCAGCGCTTTGGATAAAATTTTCAGTGCATGGGCCGGTTGGTATTTGCATCTTCCAGAGCGATTTCAAGCTCTGCAATGCTGATCTCAGATACCCCCAGAATGTCGGCTTCCGTGGAACTTGCTATCCCTGAAATATCCTCACTACTATCTGTCTGTTCTATTTTATTGCACACCTGGTTCACCAGCCGGACAACAACCAGCAGCAGATTTGTGACGTCGAATACATTGGTATGATGGTCCCTGGCGATGATTCTGTAGGTTTCCGGCAGATGCCATTTGGTGAGCAGGTTGAATCCCAGAGCTGGATGCAGGCTGCTTAAAATTTTTTCGATGAGCTGGGGGGGGGGTGCAAACACCATGGTTTTGTCCAGGAGAATTTTTTCCAGCGCAGTCAATAAATACAGCTTGCCCATATCATGCAGAAGACCGCCGATAAAGGCTTTGGAAATCAATTCTTTCATGGACAAATGGCGTACCAGCCACAGGGACCCGATGGCGGTTGATACGCTGTGTTGCCACAGCCGCTGCTGGTGGGACCGGATCAATGGAATGGTTGAGTGAAAATTTTGTTCCAGCACCACCTTCATGATGACATTCACCATCTCATCCTGTCCCAGGCGGACCACGGCATCTTTTATGGTTTCCACATCATCGAGTCCCCGGTAAAAGGGTGAGTTGGCGGTCTTTAAAATCTGGCTGGTCAGGGTGGGATCCATGCGGATCAGTTGGGCCAGGTTTTTAAAGTCCGGATGCTCCATGGCAGCCTCTTTCTGGAGTTTCATGGCATGGGGATTGAGGATCGGTAGTGAATCTTCTTTTTTGATCTGCTGTTTGATGATGTCAATAATGCTTGCGTTGTCGGGCATTTGTTACAACCCTCCTGACAGTCGGTTGATTTCATGGATGGGCCTGGGTGCCAGCAGTCTGGGAATGCACCTGAAAATTTCCTCCATGGTGGTGATCCCCATGGCGGTTTTGGTCAGGGCATCCTCCATCAGGGTTACCAGTCCTGCTGTTTCAATGGCGATACGCCGCAGCTCATAACTGGATTTGCGCAAAAGGATGGCTTCTTTGATAAATTCATTGAGAAAAAGGATTTCAAATACCCCCATCCGGCCCTTGTATCCGGTGTGGTTGCAGGCAGTACAGCCGGTTCCTTTTTTGAAATGATATTTTTTCATCTCTTTTGCATTGTATCCCAAAAATTTCAGATCGGAGGATGAGAGCCTGTATTCTTTTTGGCAGTGAACGCATACGCGTCTTAACAGGCGCTGGGCCATAACACATACCACGGTGGAGGAGATCAGAAACGGTTCAATATCCATATTCATCAACCGGATCAGGCCGCTGATGCTGTCTTCGGTATGAAAGGAGGTCAATACCTTATGGCCGGTGAGGGCCGCATGCACTGCCACATTGGCTGAATAATTGTCCCGGATTTCACCGATAACGATGACATCCGGATCCTGGCGGACAATGTGGCGCAGGGTTTCTTCAAAAGTCCGGTTTATGGCCGCGTCAATGGAACACTGGGAAATTTCCTGGAGCACATACTCCACCGGATCTTCTGCGGTGACAATACTGATCCGGGGATTGTTGATATCGGACACACAGGAATACAAGGTGGTGGTTTTGCCCGATCCCGTGGGGCCGGTAATGATCATGACACCGGAAGGGACTTCCAGTACATCTTTTTTGAACCGGGCCAGTATTTTGGGCTGCATACCGATGTTTTCCAGCGTGATGATCTGGTCGATGCGGTTGAGAATCCGCAATACAATTTTTTCACCAAAAACAGTGACAAAAAAGGAGGTCCGCAAATCAAAATAATTGCCGTGGTGGTCAAAGGACATGCGCCCGTCCTGGTGCCGGCGTTTTTCCGCTATGTTGGCTTTGCATAAAATCTTTATACGGGCAGACACCATGGAAGCGGCATTGGTGGGAAACATTTTATAAGGAACCAGAATACCGTCAATGCGGTATCTGACCTGGAGCCGGTCTTCAAAAGGTTCGATATGGATGTCACTGGCCCCTGAATCAATGGCATTGCCGATAATGGAATCCACAATGCCGATGGCGGTGTTTTCATCCACTATCCTGGATTTAATGCTGCCGGAGCCCAGTTTTTCCAGGCGCTTTTCAATGATGCCGGGGCTGGCAAGGCCGATGATGAAATTGTGGCCGAATAATTTTTCAGCACCGCCGATATCCTCTTTGCTGAAGGGATCGGCAAAGGCCACCAGGGTCTTGTTTTCGATTTTTTTGACCGGTACAAAATTATGGGACATGCACCATTTTACGGGGATGTTTTCAATGACTTCGGGTGCAATATCCTGGGTGGAAAGATCAATAAACGGAAACCCAAGCTGTATGGACAATGCATCAATAAATGCGGCCTCGGTCATGAACTGGTTCTCAATGATAATCTGGCCCAGGCGTTTGTTTTTCTGGTTTTGCTGCAAGCTCAGGGCGGCATTGAGATTTTCTGCGGAAATATAGCCAAATTCCCTGAGCAGATCACCGATACGCAGGGAGAGATGGTTGGTTCGCAGAATGTTTTTAACCTGGTCATCTGCAACATATTTCAAGTCCTTGAGGGTATCCATCAGGGTCTTGGAATCCCCGAGTTTGGATTGGACCCGCATGGCGTACCGAACCTTCTCTTCTGTTAGAATGCCTTCTTTTATGAGCAGTAGAACAATTTCTCCCAGGGTGGTCTCTTCTGGTTCCATAATCCCCCATTATCCGGGTTATGCCGGGTCTGGTTTCATATCGGGTCCGGCTTCATGCCGCTGCCTGGTTCTGCCGGTGGGACGGTTTCTTTTTTGGCGTTCCCGGGCCACAATGCGGGCAAGATCAGAAAAAGGAATCAGCGGCCGCATGCCCGGGCAGGCCGAGGCCATTGCATCCCAGTTTTCAGGATTGGCCACAAGGGTTTCCAGGAACGGCCATTTTCTGCACATGCAGGGTTTCACCGGATGAATGGTGCATTGTTTTTTTTTGTCAAAAAAAACGCAGTATCCGTCCGGCCCCTGGGATAACACCGGTCTGGTGCCGGCCATGGTGCAATAGGATGTGACAAATGTATCCGGATCAGCCTGGATATAGGCACTGATGCGCATAATATCCCGGTCTGTGACATATGTGCCGCCAAAGCCTCGGCAGCACTGGCCGCACAATTGGCATACAAAAATATCATCACCGGTTTTGTATTTAGCATCCATACCGTTTTTCCATTGCTTTTTGCATGGTCAACGGATCCACATACTGGAGATCTCCGCCCATGGGAACACCGGAGGCGATCCTGGTAATGGTGATGTTCCGGGATTTGAGCCGGTCCAGAATATAGGCGGCGGTAGCTTCTCCTTCCACATTGGTGCGGGTGGCAATGATGATTTCGTGGACAAGACCGGGATCGGCCCGGCCAAAAAGTTCTGCCAGCCGGATGTCATCAGGCCCGATGCCGTCAATGGGAGACAATGCCCCCCCCAGCACATGGTAGCATCCCAAAAACGCCTTTGATTTCTCAATGGCTGCCATATCCGTGGGATTTTCCACCACGCAGATCAACCCCTTATCCCGGGAGGGGTCTGCACAGATCCGGCATTTTTCCTGGTCACTGAGGGCAAAACAAATGGCACAGATCCGTACGGATGTTTTCAGCTCAATAATGTCGGCTGCCAGGGCTGCGGCCTCATGATCCGGCGCATGCAGCAGATGAAGGGCCAGTCTTTCAGCGGTTTTTCTGCCGATTCCCGGCAGGGTGGAAAAACTGGTGATCAGTCGTAAGATGGCATCGGGATAATGGATCACTAGGCTTACAGGCCCGGGATATTTAATCCACCGGTAAGTTTGCCCATTTCAGCGGACATCATTTCCTGGGATTTGTTCAACGCATCATTCACCGCTGCCAGAACCAGGTCCTGGAGCATTTCCACATCTTCGGGATCCACCACCTCTTTTTCCAGAACAATGGATTCAATTTTCTGGCTCCCATTGGCCACTACTTTGACCATACCGCCACCGGCAGAAGCTTCGACTGTTTTGGTTGCCAGATCCTGCTGGGCCTTGAGCATTTTTTTCTGCAGCTGCTGGGCCTGCTTCATCATATTATTCATATTTTTCATTCTCCTGATGGTTACGTTACTAGTTGATAATTTCTCCATTGAACATAGTTGTGGCTTCCTGTATCAGCGGGTGATGTAATGCCGCCTGTCTGGCTTTGAAATTCGCCTGGTCCGGTGCGGCCCGGGACAGGGGATTGGTCTGGGAGATTACCCGGACAGCCAGGTGTTTTCCCAAAAAAGCACGGCATTCTTTTTGTAATTCATCCTGTTTGGTTTTCAGCCGGTTTCCGTCAAATGCGGAGCAGTTATGCAGCAACACTTCCAGGGTACCGGGTTCCGATTCTGTGACCTGTGCCTTGGACAGCAGGGCTGACAAAAACGGCAGGGTGTTTTCAATCCGGCGTAAAAATCCCTGCCAGGTTTTTTCAGGTGCATGAACCTGTTCCCCGGGTGGTTCCATAGAGGGGGGATTGCGCAAAGATGCGGGATCCGGCTCATAAGTGGATTCCTGAACACCTGGACAGGCTGTTTGAGCGGATTTGTCATACACCGGGCCGGAAGGGGGTTGTGCAATCTGCCGGGCCAGGGAGTCCAGTTTGTGTATGATCTGGTCCAAAAGGGCACCGGGGCGAATATGGAGCAGTTTGAGCAGTACCGTTTCAATGGCGATTTTGGTATGGGATGAATATTTCACCATGGATTCTTCGTTCAAAAGCACCTGGAGCAGCATCCCTATATATCCCTGGGGATGGGCCGATACCATTTGATGAAGCTGCTGTTTTTGGGCGGTTGTCATATTTACGGCCGGGTGCTCGGGACCGCAGAGTTTGATCACGTTCAGATTTCTAAAGTGCAGTATGATATCCCCATAGAATTTTTTTAAATCCATGCCCGTATCATTGATGGTTTCCACCAGGGCGATCAGGGCGGGTCCATCTTTTTCAAACAGGGCAAGGGTGAGATCGGACATCAGTTTGCGGTCAATGACCCCCAGCGCTTCCACCACCATGGCATAGGTGATCTCTTTTCCCGGTGCAAAGGATAAAATCCGGTCCAGAAGGCTCAATGCATCACGTACTGATCCGTCCGCTTCAAGGGCAATCAGATCCAGGCCCTGGTCCTGCACGGTGAAATCTTCTTTGGCACATATTGTTTGTAACAGATTGGATATGGCTTCCAGCGGAATACGGCCCAGATCATGTTGCTGGCACCGGGACAGGATTGTTGCAGGAATTTTATGCACTTCCGTGGTGGCAAAGATGAACAACACATGGCCGGGGGGTTCTTCCAGTGTTTTTAACAGGGCATTGAAGGCTGCTGTGGACAGCATGTGCACTTCATCGATGATATAGATTTTAAAGGCAGCGGCAGCCGGCAGATAGGTGACGTTTTCCCGCAAATCCCGAATCTGGTCCACGCTGTTGTTGGAGGCCCCGTCAATTTCAAACACATCGGAACAGTGACCGGTGATGATTTCTGTACAGGTTTTGCAAAGATTGCACGGAGATGGGGTAGGGCCGTTTTTACAGTTCATGGCCTTGGCCAGGATTCGGGCAATGGTGGTTTTGCCCGTACCCCTGGGACCTGTGAACAAAATGGCGTGGGCCACCCGGTCCTGTTCAATGGCATTGACAAGGGTGGTGGTTACATGGGACTGCCCCACAACATCGTCAAAGGTCTGGGGTCTGTATTTGCGTGCTAAAACTTGATAAGACATGGTGTCTCGGCATGGTGTGGCGGAGAGGGAGGGATTCGAACCCTCGGTACCCGGTTAGGATACACACGCTTTCCAGGCGTGCACCTTCAGCCGCTCGGCCACCTCTCCTGTGTCAATTAATCCGGATAAATTAGACTTTTTTTGTTCCTGTGTCAAGGATTAAAGCACTGATCAGGATACAAAATCACCATTGTAGGAGTCTGAAATGATCAGCGGTGGGGGTGCCGTCCGGGTTGTAAAGATACAGGGGCGGCCGGATTGTGCAGGATACATCGTCACATTTGACAGCACTGACCAAAACCCGCCCGGCAGGGCCTTTGGGTCTGAAATGGACAAAGCGGATCCAGTGGGGCCGAAACCCTGAAGATTCAAGGCAAAACTGGAGTTCCTCCAGGCGGGGGGCGGGAAAAATCAGGCAGAGCTGTCCTTGGGGTTGTAATAAAAAGGATGCTTTGCGTACCAGGGTGGTTATATCCAGCGTGATTTCATGCCGGGCCAGGGCCTTGGCTGCATCCGGGTTCACCCGTCCGGTGGCTTTTTTTTTATAAGGGGGATTGGAGACGATGATATCAGCCGGGGTCGAGATATCCTCTTTGGTAAGTGACCCGATATCCCGGTTCAGTATCCGGATGCTATGGTCCAGCCGGTTTTGGGCTGCATTTTTTTGGGCCAGCCGGGCAAGGTCTTCCTGAAGTTCAACGCCCAGGATATGCACATCCTTGTGCCGTGCCCCTAAGATAAGGGAAATGATGCCGCAGCCGCATCCCGCATCAATGACGCGGTCTCCTGGATTTGGCTGGAGCTGGGCTGCCAGGATAAGGGAATCCAAAGAGAACCGGTAGCCGGTTTTGGGCTGGAAAATGGTCAATGGGGGATCAAACAGGGTGTCAGCTGTGTATTTTTCCAATTTTAAACCGGATCTGACGGATCAGACAGGCCCCCATGTGCTGGTTGATATTGGATATGATCTGCTTTTCCAGGAATTTGAGCTGGTGAATCCAGGAGGAACTGGACACATTGACAATCAGTACCCCGTCTTTAAAGGTGTCTGGTTTGGCATTCATGGCAATGGGCCGGCCGACGGCAGTGTCCCAGATATCCCAGATCCTTGTCATCTCCGTGTCTTTGGCCGGCCGGTATTTTTTCAAGGCGGTTGTAAGGATGTCGCTGATATGGATCATCTTATGGTCGGATTTTTTGGTATTCACCTGTCATATCCTTATTTATATGGAAGCTGTTAGCTCTTAGTACGCAATTATTCGCTTCCAGCAAACAAAATTTTCCCTGCTGTTATCACCGGCTAACGCTTTCATACTTTGTTGTGCCCGTCAGGGCATGGGTGTTTCGGTATATGAAAGCCTTCAGCCGTCAGTACTCAATCATCAGCTAAAAGCTAACAGCTAATAGCTAACAGCTAATAGCTAAAAGCTAATAGCTAATAGCTAAAAGCTAACAGCTTTCATCATGCCCTGGACGGAGTGTGTCAGCCTGACATTTCTTTTACACTAGATATGCATACCATATTCCGTGATCAGAATACATACAATTGTTTTTGCATGCCGCCGGTGAAAGATTGTAATTTGTGGCTTTGATCACATACCCGTGTCGGTCGGTGCTTGTTGTCCGGGCCAGGTTTGCCCCGTTTGACAGGGTGTATGGCATGCTTTGCTAAACGGCAAAAACTGGACCGTCAGAGCCGGAGGGGCTGGCAGACATGGTGGGATGACAGAACCGGGCCGGGTGATCTTTTCCTTTGTTGAAAAAAGTTACGGTATCCGGCCCCGGAGGATCTCGGGTCGGACACAGGACACCCCCAGGGGCGGACGTCTTGATTCAACAACCCAAACCTGTATCAGGATAACGGATGCAAAAAAAAAGTGATGGTGAAGGAGGATTTACATGGGATGGTTCTTTTGGTGGCCTGCCAAAAAATATTGCGTTTTGTGGTGGATGATACTATAGTAAAGAATTAATTTACAGAATTTGACAGCCGGATTTTCTAAGCAAACAATTAACAGGAACGTGATTTTATGAATTGGGATTGGGAAAAGCTGAGAGAAAATCAGCAAAAGTATGAAAAGAACAAAGGCGGCAGCGGTGGGCCGGGTATGCCCAGGCCGCCCCAGATGGATGAGATTTTCAATAAATTCAAGGGATTTAAATTCCCGGGCATATTTATCGGGATCATTATTCTGCTGGTATTGTACCTGGGATCTTCCACTTTTTTTACCGTGGACAGAAGTGAGGTGGGGGTGGTACAGCGGTTTGGAAAATTCAACCGCCTTGCCCAGCCCGGTTTGAATTTTAAAATGCCCTCGGGCATTGAAAAGGTCACAAAGGTCAATGTCAGGACCCCTGAGACCGAAGAGTTCGGCGTGCGGGCAGCGGAAAGTGCAGGGGCGTATGGAAACGCATCTGAATCCTCTTTGATGCTCACCGGAGATCTCAATGTGGGGGTGGTGCCCTGGATCGTCCAGTATCGGCGGGCAGATCCCCGGGCCTATCTGTTTAATGTCAAGGATGTGACCTCGCTGTTGCGCAACATGTCCGAGGCCACCATGCGCACCGTTGTGGGGGACCGCAGTATCAACGAAGTGATTACGGAAAGAGCGCAAATCGCCCAGGCAGCCAGGGAAATGCTCCAGGGCGAGCTGGACAATGCAAAAGCCGGCATTGCTATTGTGAATATTGAAATGAAGCGCACCAATGTGCCCGAGCCGGTACAGGCATCTTTCAACCAGGTGAACCAGGCCATCCAGGAAAAAGAACAGACCATTTACAAGGCCAGAGAAGAATACAACAAGGCGGTGCCTCTAGCCAGAGGTGAAGCCAAGCGGGTGATCAAGGATGCGGAAGGGTATGCCATCGACCGGGTCAACCGGGCCCAGGGTGATGCCGCCAAATTTCTGGATATCTTTGCAGCCTATGATCTT
>JAIVHE010000561.1 GCA_020201255.1 Desulfobacteraceae bacterium | reverse complement strand
GCGGTGAATCAGTTCACCACGGACAAAGACAGTGCAATGAAACGGCTCAGGGAAATTGGAACGGATGCGGTTGATGCCGGTGAAGGGCCGGTGGTAGTGGGGGATTTTTCAGACACCCGATTGAATGCGCTGCTGAAAAAATCCGTATCTCATTACCTGGATGCGTTTGAACACGGGTATAGAACCTTTCCATATATGAGATGTGTATGATGGGTGATGACAACGTCAGATACACCACCCAACTGCAGGCAGGTCTGGGACTGATTGAAGAAACCAAGCTACTGTTGTCCATTTATCAGCCGGATATGACACTGGCACAGCTGCATGAAACCGCCCTGACTTCCGGCCTGTTTCCCATGGTATCGGCCCGGCGGTTAAAAAATATCATTGGAGAATGTTTTTCCCCCAGGTATGTGAAAACCGATGCTGCCAGACACCTGAAAAAAATGTATCCTCATCTGCCTTCAGCTGTGTTCAATCAATTTCTGTTGGTGTTTACCGCCCTGGCAAATCAGATTTTAATGGATTTCATTACAGATGTTTACTGGGACCGCTATGCCGGGGGCCATGATACAGTGTCCACAAATGATGCCAAAGAATTTGTCATCCATGCCGTCAACGAAGGGAAAACCATCAGGCCCTGGTCGGAGACCACCATAAAGCGCGTATCTTCCTATTTGATCGGATGCTGCGCCGATTATGGCTTGTTATCGGCAGGACGAGGATCTACAAGACAGATTCAACCCGTTCAGATGCAGAACCATCCCCTGTTTTTCTTTGCCTACTGGCTGCATTTTTCAGGGCACGGGGACAACCGCATCCTCAATCACAACATATGGAGACTCTTCGGGCTTACCCCGGATGATGTCAAAGAAAACCTGATCGGGATTGCCAGAAAAGACTGGCTGATTGTCCAGTCCGCCGGCCAAGTCAATAGAATAAGCTGGCGTTATGACAGTTTGGAGGAGGTGATCGATGTCATCACTCAAGGCTGATTTCAATGAATTGATCAATCGCATCAAGGCCGGCCGGGAGTTTGGCCATGCCAGTTTTGAACCGATCTATTATCTTGTTTTTTCCCCGGACCAGATTCTCGATGTAAAACGACATATGCCCGCATGGACAGCCAGGCTCAAAAAAGAGGGCTGGAAAGTGCACACCTTTTCCATTGCCGCAGAAATCAAACAGATTCTGGAGGCAGCGCCATTGAGAAAAATCTGGCTTTCCGCTGATGCCAAAGCCCCGTTGCAGTGGGAAAAAACCAACAAGGCACTGGCCAATGCCCTGGAAAACGGGGCCCTTCAGGAAAAACTGGAATCGGTTCTCCAGGACCTGGAATCAGATCCCAAAAATATTTTACTGATCACCGACATTGAAGCGCTCCATCCCTATATGCGTATCGGGGTCATCGAAGGAAAGCTCCAGGGACAATTCAGCATTCCCTGCATTTTCTTTTACCCGGGCACACGCACTGGGAAAACCCGGCTCAAATTTCTGGGGTTTTACCCGGAAGACGGCAATTACAGATCCGTTCACGTTGGCGGTTGATAAAAGGCGGAAAATGACCATGCAGATCAAATCATTGTTTGATGCCAATAAAAACATCTATCGTACCATTGAAAAAGTGATCACCTATGGCGTATCCCAGGAAAACCGTCTCAAATCTGAAATTTCAGAATATGTGGTCACGGAAAGCATTGAAGAGCAGTTTGAAAAGCTGCTCAGAAAAATGCAGGCCGCCATGGAGGCCGGGGGTGAAAATGAAGTCGGGGTATGGGTTTCCGGGTTTTATGGTTCCTTCCGGGTTTTATGGTTCCGGCAAAAGCTCGTTTACCAAGTACCTGGGCCTGGCATTTGATGACACCATCAAAATAGACGGGGTCCCGTTCATTCAGCATTTGCAGGACCGAATGAAAAAATCCACCACCCGGGCCTTGCTGGGTACGGTTGCCAAACGCTTTCCCGCAGCGGTTCTGATGCTGGATCTGGCCAGCGAACAGGTGACCGGGTCCACCATGGAAGAAGTCTCCACCGTCCTGTATTACAAAGTGCTGCAATGGGCCGGGTATTCGCGCAACCTCAAGGTGGCGGCCTTTGAAAGAAAATTGAAAAAAGACAACCGGTATGATGAATTTCTCAGGCTTTTCAAAGAACATACCCAGGGCGAAGAATGGGTGAAATACCGGAATGACGAGCTGGTGGTGGACAGCCTGATTCCTGAGATTGCCCACCAGATGTACCCGGTGCTTTTCAAGACCGCCACCTCTTTTTCCACGGAAGCCGGTGATGTGATCCGGTTTGAAAATGACCGGGTCAGAGAGATGCTGGACATTGTCCGGGACGCTTCTCAAAAAGAATATATCATTCTTATTATCGATGAAGTCGGGCAGTATGTGGGTGCAAGACAGCAGTTGATTCTGAACCTGCAGGGGCTGGCGGAAAACCTGAAAAAAATCGGGGACGGAAAAGTCTGGCTGATCGGCACTGCCCAGCAGACATTGACCGAGGATGATGCAAAAGCCTCTTTGAACTCGCCGGAATTGTATAAACTCAAAGACCGGTTCCCCGTGGGTGTGGACCTGGATGCTAAAGATATCAAGGAAATCTGCTACAGCCGGTTACTGGGTAAATCGTCCGAAGGAGAAAACGCCCTTGGCAGCCTGTTTGACAAACACGGCCAGATGCTGCGGCACAACACCAAACTGGTGGATGCCCGGGTCTATGGCGCGGATTTTGACCGGCAGACCTTTATCGATCTGTACCCGTTTTTGCCGGCCCACTTTGATATCCTGCTCCATCTGCTGGGTGCCCTGGCAAAATCCACCGGCGGTATCGGCCTGCGGTCTGCCATCAAGGTGGTACAGGATATTCTGGTTGACGGCGCTGATGGGATCACCCCCATCGCCGATCAGGAGGTGGGCTGGATTGCCACCACGGTCACCCTGTTTGATACCCTTGAAAAAGATATCCAGCGGGCATTTCAATCGTTGTACCAGTCCGTGGGCAAAGCCAGGGACCGGTTCCCGGATTCACCGCTTCACCAGAACATTGCCAAAACCGTTTGTGTGCTTCAAATCTTGGGCAATCTGCCGGTT
>JAIVHE010000254.1:1071-2976 GCA_020201255.1 Desulfobacteraceae bacterium | reverse complement strand
GCTCTATACAAACCATGTCCTTGATGCTGCCATACAGACGGTGAACGCCCTGCACAAACAAAATCCGATTGACTTCGGCATTTCTCTGGGGGACGCATGCAACAGCGCCCTGCATAATGAATTAAGGTGGTATATTGATGTCATTGACGGCAAAGTTATCACTCCCAGTTCCGGTGCCCATCTCGGAGCCGACACCATTGATTACCAGAAACCCTTTAAGGCGGCCGGTCTTGATCCGGAAATTCCCTGGTACCAGACCCTTGGCAATCATGACCATTTCTGGCTGGGCTCTCTTCCGTTTAATGCGAAAGGTCTGGACATGCGGGGAACCACCATTAGTGATGAAGTTCTGGCCTTCATTGACGCAATCGGCAATGCTGCCAATCTGTATGCTACCGATACTGATTACTACTATATGGGTGTGATAGATGGCTCTACTCCGCACGGCACGCCCATAAAAGGAGGCAGAGTAGGCGCTCTTGGCTTCACCAGCCCGCCCAAGGTTGTGGCAGACCTGGATCGGCGTGCATTGACCAGGTCACAGTGGAAACAGGAGTTTTTTGATACCAGCACAAGTCCTGCCGGCCATGGATTTGCCCAGGTTCCTCCCGGCCAGGAAGCCGGGTTTGCCTGCTACAGCTTTTTGCCGAAATCAACCATACCCCTCAAGGTTATTGTTCTGGATGATACCCAGCGGGATGACGATGGTGTTGTCAGCATTCATGGCCGGGGGTTTCTTGACCAGGCTCGCTGGGACTGGCTTAAAGCGGAACTTGCTGCCGGTGATGCAGCTGGTCAGTTCATGGTCATAGCGGCTCATAACCCCATAGCTGTTGCCCCGCATTCTTCGGACATCGGAGAAGTAGATACCTATATGGACTGGCTTGACGGATCTGTTACTCCCACAGACATACCTAATGCTGTGACCCTGAAGGGGCTGATTGAAGAGCTGCATAACCACCCGAACCTGCTGATGTGGATTGCCGGACATCGCCATGTCAACATGGTTAAAGCATTTCCATCAGACGATGCCGCCAGGCCCGAAAGAGGTTTCTGGCAGGTAGAAACCTGCTCGCTGCATGATTTTCCACAGCAGTTCAGAACCTTTGAGATTAAGCTCAATAGCGACTACACCATTTCTATAGAGGCAATCAATGTTGACCCGGCGGTCAAGGAAGGAACTCCTGCCTGGACTGCACGCAAGTATGCTGTTGCAGCGCAGCAGATTGTTAAAAACAGCCCGAAACCGAGTTTTCCCAACGCCGATCCAACCTTGCCCGGATACCCGTCGCCGATGCTGCTTGAAGAACCGCATTTTGCCCCTTCGGCCTATGATCCCTCGGTCACTGAAACCAACAAAGGGATAAACCCCAATATTGGCTCATACAATGCCGAACTTCTCGTGCAGTTAAGTGATGAAATGAAAATAAAGATGCAGGTGCAGTTTCCATGACTTTAATTGCTGCAAGGGGACAGGTACTGATTTTTTTCATGCTGTACCCGGTTGGTTTTCATCCGGAAAGAAAGACTTTCCGGATGAAAACCAGTTTTGCAGTGGCATCTATTTATGGTTGGGGTTCAAATTCAAGATAGGTGTGGCTAAGAAGCCGATATTTTGAAACAGCTGGCATTTATAATCGATTTGAATTTTGGGATAAAACCGGGGAAAAATCTTTTTTAATATGCCTTGTTCTGATTCCTGTGCCCTTGGGTCAGGCTCTACGGATACGGCTGCAGTATAAAACTCCCGTACACACTTTGTTTTTCCGATCCAACATCCTCCACTTAAGTATCGGAATTCACTGTCCTCAGCTCCAGGTATGCCATCTTCAAAATCTTTAAACTCCTTAAGGTTAGGCCAATTGAACCGATCCCCGGCAAAGACCATGTCTGCAAAAAAATGGG
>JAIVHE010000254.1:0-1059 GCA_020201255.1 Desulfobacteraceae bacterium | reverse complement strand
AATGGGTTTTAAATCGTTGGAGAAGCAAATGGGGATCATCCAGAACCAAAACGTCTCGTGAATCCAAGCCCATCATATAGGTAGTGGTGCATTCATCAGCGGCCTGTTTAGTCAGCTCTGGTTTATGCCGACTGTTTACCCAGTTGTCTATGCCCTGACCATAGACAAGATATGGCACTCCGAGATGTTCCAGGCATCTTTCCAGCATTCCCATAGCTTCGTGTCCATTATTGAAGGTAATGATTGTCATATCCTGGATTGGACCAATGTGTTGGGCAGGGAGAGCAAAAAATGTTTCCTTTATTGGTTTCCAGTGTGGTTTAAAATTGTGGGTTCCATTGGCATGGACAACAAGAGGGTATGTTTGGAACACTGTATTTTGGAGAAACATAGACTGTCCTTTAAATTTATCTCAAAAACCGTTTTACATCGCTTGAGGGGTGTCCGGCATCTGCTGGTCAAAATTGTCAAAAACAAACTGTACGATCTGCTGAACCGTCAAATCAGGCACAAATTCATCCTCATTGACCATAATCAATTTTTCATATTGCAATCTGATATTAAAGTGCATATCTATACTGGAAAATAAATGCATTCCGTCTATAGAAGAGAGGCTCAAATCTGCTACAATAAACGTCTTTGATGTAATTGAATCTTCTTCAAAACCCCAATCCTCAGTCATCTCGTGCAAAAGGTTGATGACTGCTGCCTGAATGACTTCAACATCTGGTTTCATTTTTTTTCCTTACGGTTTATTACTTTTTTAGTGGCAACATACAGCCAGTATCTCTTCGGCGGTGCTCCAGAGGCGGACCTGATAGGAGGTGTTCGCATGGAACACACTAACCTGCCGACGCTGATCAGAGATATCCTGAATACACCAATGAACAGGATTTTCCGTGAATCCGGTCCCCGAGGCCTTGGCCGCCGCTTCTTTGGCGCACCATAAGGGCAAGAGCTGTTGATACGTCGTTCCCCATTGTTTCAATTCGTGTTCTGAAAATGCCGCCTGCAGCCATTTGGTTTCTTTAGGTTCGGTCCGAGGCTCAATATCTATAC
>JAIVHE010000560.1 GCA_020201255.1 Desulfobacteraceae bacterium | reverse complement strand
GCTCTGGATCTTTTGATGCATTATCCATTTCCCGGAAATGTGCGTGAGCTTCGCAATGCTGTGGAACGTGCGGTGACATTTACCACTGAAACCCGGATTCGGACCGCTCATCTGCCCGGTCGGATCCGAAAGTACCACCCCTCTTCTTCCTCTTCTCTGTCAACCGATTTCAATACCATTGCCCGCCCCGGCACCATTCTGCCCCTGGCAGAGATGGAACAGCAGTATATCCGGCACGTTCTGGAACGGACCGGAGGAAATAAACGCAGAGCTGCTGGCCTTCTTGGCATCGGTAGACGAACCCTGTACCGCAAAATTGGCTCACCAAAACCAACGGCTTGACTCACAGGTAGAGTAGGAGGCAGGCTTCATCCAATGATTTATCAAGCCCCCTCTTCGATTTCGGACATGAGGCTTTCCCTCGTCCGGTTCTGTTTTGTTTCTTCACGAGATACCGTTCACAGGAGTGGTCTTCACTCTTGAATCCGGGGACATCTTTATTGACAGAAATTAAAGTAATTGTTTAAATTCTTACCATGGCACGGATGGCAAGGGCAGTGGCTTCGGGTTTCCTTCATCACATTACACAAAGGGGGAATAGCCGGCAGCTGATATTTTTTAACGATCAGAATTTCGAAGCTTATCTGACTTTGATGTCGGAATGGTGTCGAAATAGGGTTCCAGTAAATTGATGATCGAGTATGAGCCATTCGAAATTGGTATTAAACTGCAGGCAAGTTACATGAGATTGCTTTGTTGCGCCTTTTTTTTGCTCTTGCCTTTCAGATTTTCCAGTTCTTTTTGGGCTTTTTCCCGCATCTTTTCATCGTTCAGGGTATCAAGGGCCCGCTCAAGCTGGCGAGTTGCATTTTGTTCGTCATGCATCCGGGCATAATACACCCCGAGATAATAGTGGGACAGGGCCGGTTTTGACTGTCTGGACATGATTTCGGCCATGTGGTAGTTGGCTTTTTCAAATCCGGGTTTGCCGTTTCCGAGTACATGTTCAAGTCCTCTCTGGGCTGCCGGCAGATTGCCGTTTTGGATCTGGGCAACAGAGCGGTTAAAAATAGCCCAGTCCCCCAGCAGGGGATCATCTGCAATACTGTCCAGAATTGTTATGGCCCGGGTGTATTCACTGTTGCGGATGTAAAGCCGGCCTAATTCCAAAAGAATCATGGGTTCAAACGGATTTTTTGCCAGGGCTGTATTAAGCTGTTCAATCCCCTCATTCATTCGTGTGGTCCGTCCGTACAAAAGGCCCAGGCCATAGTGAAGCGCCACATTGTCAGGATCTTTTTGCAGGGCAAGTTCAATTTTAGGGATGTACGTATCCGTGTCGCCGTAAAGTCCGATCACCCGGTATTTGGTCATGTTGAAGTCGAAATTTTTTGGTGGTGCGGGTTTGTCTGCCGGTGGTTTGTGATCTGCTAGAATTCCGGATAAATGGGATACCCTGGTTGTTGTGCCGGGGTGGGTTTTAAAGTAATCGGGTATATTTTCAATTCCCTGGTAGTCAGCCTGTCTGATTTTCAGCAGGCTGTCGAGTATCCCGCTGGGTGAATATCCTGTTTTCTCGAGAAAAAGAACCGCCTTCTGGTCTGCCTCGGTTTCATTTTCCCGGGTATAGGTCAGCATGGCCGACTGCCCGGCAGCCATGGAACCAATGGTCAAGGCCTGACCCGCGTCTGTACCGCCGCCTGCGGCACCCACCAGAATGCCGGCCAGCATCCCGACCAGACTGCCGGTTGCCACTAGCTTGGACCGGTCAATGGACTGGGATACATGCCTGCCTACGGCATGGCCGATTTCATGGGCCAGAATGCCTGCAAGTTCGTCCATATTATCCGGTTTGACAATGGCATTGCCCACAGTTTCGATCATCTTCTGGGCAACGGGGTCATGAAGAATGACACCTTTATCTTTCATCAACTGCAAATATTCTTTGCCAAGCTTGAGTTCATCGGGAATGGAAATGGCAAAGGTAGCGGCAGGGAACAAAAGCACAATGCCCAGAATGAGGCTTACAACCTGTTTAAATCGTCTCATGTATATATATCAAGCGCTTTTTTTTGACGGTTGACGGTTTTGTCAGAGGCCGGCCACATCGATAAATTCAGAATGCTCCATGGCTATTTCAATGCGGAAGATATAGTTACTGATTTTAAAGGATAGCCTGCGATTTTCCGTGTAAGTGTCGTTAATCGACAGGGAGATGGCCGGGCCTATGGTCAATGCCTTGGGTTGGCCGTAATCGGCATTCAGGTCATATTCTTTTTCCACGGATTTTATCATCTGCCCCATGAGCTGGTTGGTGATTTCCCCAATGGTATCTGCTACTTCAGGGTCGGAAATAGAGGTGGCCAGTTCATCTTCAGGCATGCCCATGTTGATCATGTACTGGCTGTAAATTTCAAAGGCAGCCTCATCACT
This sequence comes from Desulfobacteraceae bacterium, assembly GCA_020201255.1. Taxonomy (GTDB): domain Bacteria; phylum Desulfobacterota; class Desulfobacteria; order Desulfobacterales; family Desulfobacteraceae; genus Desulfotignum. The sequence goes on along the minus strand of JAIVHE010000560.1, from coordinate 345 downwards.
GAAATTGAAAATCACAAGGCCCATATAGTCTCCGCTGAATTGAACAAAGCAGGTCAGGTCAGGCCTCATGGATATCCTGGTGATTTTCTGGATGGTATTGGCGTAGCTTATTTCTTTGCCGGTGCTTTGTTGAAGCGTATTTTGGGTGGTTTTCAGGAAAATTTTGGCAATACTGTCAATGGACTGATTTTTTGAGATTTCCATTGTGGCTCCTTCATGGGATCGCGTCATTCTATCCGGCTGGGTGATATTTTGGTAACCTTAGTATTATGGACAAAAAAGCATGAAATGTCAAATTGTTATCGTTCACCAAAAACAAGCCCCCCTGCAGGGAAGTATTCCTGC
>JAIVHE010000253.1 GCA_020201255.1 Desulfobacteraceae bacterium | reverse complement strand
GGTCCAGGCGGAACAATTTGTTGCGGGTCTGCTGTTCCAGATCCCGGTTGGTAGCGGCAAGGATGGAACAGTCTATTTTCTTGGGTCTGGTACCGCCCACAGGCATGATTTCCTGGTCATCCAGGTATTTGAGCAGTTTGGCCTGAACAACGGGGGACAGTTCGCCGATCTCATCCAGAAAAAGGGTTCCCCCGGCTGCCAGCTCAAACAGGCCTGCCTTGCCGGTATCCCTGGCACCGGTAAATGCCCCTTTTTCATACCCGAACAATTCCGCTTCCAGTAAATTTTCCGGCAACGCCGCGCAATTGATCTGTATAAATGGCCTGCCGTCCCGCAGGCTGTGTTTGTGAATGAACTTTGCCAGCAGTCCTTTGCCGGTGCCGGATTCCCCCTGGAGCAGGATATTGGAAGCACCGATGTGGGCCAGTTTCAGTGCCAGGTGCACTGTCTGTTTCATGGACGGGCTCTTGGCCACAATATGGTTGTCTGCCAGTTCCCGCAGGGTCAGTTCCGCAAGTTCATCACGCATTTTTTCCGATTCCTGGCGCACCTGGGCCAGTTTCGTCCGCATGTCCCGAATCAGGGAAATGTCACGCTCGTTCACCACCACATAGGCAACGCCGCCGGTGTCGTCAAACACGGGGGTGCCTGTCACAAGCAGGGAATAGCCCGACCGCGGGGTAGTCTGTACCAGGCTTACCTGGCGCCGGGTTTCCAGCACTTCCTGGGTAGCGGACCGGTTGATCTGGCCTTCCGTCACCAGGGTCCTGACATCCTTTCCCAGAACCTCTGATGCCTTGATACCGTTAAGCCGTTCGGCTGCCTGGTTCATTTTCAATATCCGGCCCTGGCCGTCACAGATCATCAACCCGTCTGCAGAGCGGTTAAAAATGGTTTCCAGAAAAAACCGGTCATTATCCTTCATAGACAATTTTTCCGTTAAACAGGGTCAGCACCACCCTGGCATCCGCAATGTCCTCCGGATCGATGGAAAAAAAATTGCGGTCTGCCACAATAAGATCCGCCCATTTTCCCACGGCCAGGCTGCCCAGAGAATCTCCCATGCCCGATGCCATGGCCGGGGTCAGGGTATATCCCTGCACGGCCTGGTCAACGGTGAGGCACTGATCCGGGTACCAGCCGGTTTTTGGTGTTTTGTTCATGCGTTTGCGGGTGACGGCCGAATAGATGCCGCAAAAGGGATTGGGATCAGCCACCGGGGCATCGGAACTGAACATGGTGGGAACACCCGTGTCTAAGATTTTTTTAAAATTATAGGCGTACTTGCCCCGTTCTCCGGCACACTGGTCGATCATGGAAATGTCCAGGCTCATGTTGTTGGGCTGGCAGGAAACCGCCAGGTTTTTCAGCCGGCCCAGGGCTTCCAGGTCTTGGGGCAGAATCATCTGGGCATGTTCCAGGCGGTGGGGAATCCGGCAATTACTCTGGTTGCGGGCCTGTACTCCGGCAAATACAGAAAGAACTTCATGGACAGCCCGGTCCCCTACCGCATGGACCATGCAGGAAAGGCCGGCCCGGTCCGCAACAATCACCGCCTGTTCAATCTCCTCCATTGGTGTCAGGGGCATGCCGTATTCCGCATCCAGGTAGGGTTCCGTCACCCAGGCAGTCCTGGCACCCATGCCGCCGTCACTGAAAAATTTCAGATGTCGAGACCCATACCGTGGGCAAGGGCCATGGCTTTTTCCATGTTTTCCAACAGCTGGGCCTGTGTCAGCTCCGGTACCACAGCCCGGATCATATTGGGGGCCATTTCCTTGAGAACCCCGGTGGGAAATCCGCTGCCGTCCCGGACGATCACCCCCTCCTCCGGGTTGGGGGTCAATGAATCAATGCCTGCCAGGGACAGGGCCATGGAATTGGCCACTGCCAGGTGCAGGTCACACCGCCAGATGCATACTGGATTCTCCGGGGCTGCCCGATCCAGGTCCAGGCGATCTGGCATGCGGTTTTCCGGCCAGTCCGATTCATTGAACCCCTGTCCCAGTATCCATTTCCCCGGCCCCAGCAGGGCTGCTTTTTTTGATATGGCGGTTTCCATACCGGCAAAATCAAGGGTTTTTGCAAAATCAATGCTGTTGAGGTTTGCGGCCCATTCATAAAAATGAAAATGGGTATCTGTGAAACCGGGCAGTACCAGTTTTTTTTTCAGATCACGGGTGTGGGTAGCGGTACCAGCCATGGCCAGGATGGTTGTATCATCCCCCATGGCTACAATGTGCCGGCCTGCCACCGCCAGGGCAGTGGCAGGAACATGACCGGATGCGGGTACAGAGCCGGATTCCGGGGTATACACGGGTCCAGGGGTATAAAGGGTGGCGTTGTATAAAATCAGATCAGGTGTCATCAGACCAGATATCCTTTTTGAAACGGGTCGGTTTTATCCACAACAAAATGGTGCACCCCGGTGATCCAGGCCTTGCCGGTAATGCGGGTGACACAGGCATCAAGGGAGCCGATGCGCGTTTTTTCCACCAGTTGTGCCTCAAATACCGTTCCCAAAGGACTGGCATTGGCATAGGGCTGGTGCAGTGCAATTTTGCCGTAATGATGCAGCAGTGCCAGCTTGGAAGCAGTGCCGGTACCGCACGGGGACCGGTCCATGTGGGATTCTCCATAGACCACCATACCCCTGCCCCCTGCCCGGCCGTCTGTTGTATGAGAATCATAAAATTCGGTCACATCCACGGTATTGACATCCGGCCGCTCCGGATGCACCACGGTCAACTGCGCATTGGCGGCATCAATAATTTTCATGCCCAGGTCCACCAGCACAACCTTGTTTTCCAGAACCGGGGCCAGATTGATTTGTGCTGCATCCACCATGGCAAAAAAACCGCCGGTGCACACCAAATCCACCAAAATGGTACCAAGCCCGTCCACCTGGATCTGCTGGTCGGTTTTCAGCACAAACGAAGGCACCATTGTGATGGAAACAGAGGCCAACTGCCCATTGTGCACATGGGCCAGGGCGTTCATGATCCCGGAAGGGGTATCGATACCCACCTGGTTTTCTCCTTCTTCCAGTGCAAGGGCTCCGGTGCGGGCCAGGGTGGTCACCGCCCCGATGGTGGCATGGCCGCACAAATACGGATATCGTTTTGCATCCATGTAGATCAGCCCGAAAGCCGCACCCGGCGTAACCGGTTCTGTGACCAGGGCCGCCAGAACCTGGCGCGATCCCCGAGGTTCCTTGGTCAGCAGACAGCGGACCGAATCATGGTGGGTTTTACAAAAGACCAGTTTTTCCATCATGGTATTGCCGGGGATCTCAGGCATACCCTCCACAATCAGGCGGGTGACTTCCCCTTCGGTGTGGGAGTCAATGGTGGTGATGACAGGACCGCTGCCGTCATAAAGTTTTGCAATATCATGGGAAGACATCATGAA
>JAIVHE010000252.1 GCA_020201255.1 Desulfobacteraceae bacterium | reverse complement strand
TGACGATGGATTCGCGCAAGGCAAGCAAGGGTATGTCCAGTTCCTCACCCCTGCGCAGGTTGCTTATCTCAATCTTGCTGCCAAGATAGGTTTCGACAGCGCCAATGACCATTCCGGGCATATTCAGCAGACCGCAGGTGATGGACTGGGAATGGAGCTTGCCAGTCGTTCCTCAAGATCAAAAGGATCCTGGTCAATGCCTATGAGATTCCGATCATCATCAACGCCGATGATGATTTCCCCGCCGGAACCATTGGAAAAAGCGACCACGGTTTTCACGATATTATCCAGCTTGTCCGGAACCTGCCTTTTGAATTCCAGCGTCCGCCCTTCAGGGCTGTTAATTGTCTCTTTGATATTCATGACACCACTTCATTTTAACTCCTCCTTGTCGCAAAAAGCGTCAAACTGCTTGGTTGTCAACATGAAGCATTGAACATATCCTGTTCAGGTCGACAAACTCCGCCAGTCTTTTCTCAAGGACTGCCAGGTCCACAAAGGCAATGGGATTGGACCTGATGATGTTACTGAACAAAGGGATGGCAGTCACCTTTTTTCAGGTTGGGGACGGCATTACGGATCTGGTGAACGGTTTCGATGCTGGGGCGGGCCTGTGTCAGTCCAAAGCCTTTTCCGGCCAGAATGCCGTCATAGCTCAGGGTGTGCAGATCTGTGAAACCGCCGCTGAATTCAATTTCCTTGCCGTCAACGGTTATGGAGCGGTAGGTTCGCTGGCCGGCAGACTGGATGCTTTGGAGCAGCGTGGTTTCATCCACACTGAGAAACCACCGGACTCTGGCATTTTCCAGTTCGAGATACCCGGCGGACTTGTCATGTTCCAGCAGGTGGACCACCTTTCGGGGGCGGTAAGTGCCGGACGGCATAGCTCCGCCCCTTCGGTTACATGAAAGTCCTTTATCTCAAAGGTGTTCACCGAACGAACCGTTTCTATTTCATTCGTGCGGGGATGTCAATACCTTTTTGGAAAACATGGGAAGGGGGTCTTGGGGGATAAATCGGAAAGACTCTTGTAGGCCCGGTGTACCAACGCGTTGTTAGTTAGTGGGGGTCTGACAGAAGGTGTAGCGGGATTTCCACCGGTTCATTATTCAGTATTTGTCTGACCAGTTCGACATCGAGATCGATGACCTGTGAGATCATTTCTTCAGTCAGTCCTTTTTTGCCGGCATTGCGGACCAATTCGATCACAGTTTCCTGTCTGCCTTCCTGTCTGCCTTTCTGCATACCTTTCTGCATACCTTTCTGCATACCTTTCTGCATACCTTTCTGCATGCCTTCCTTCCTGCCTTTTTCTCTAATATATTGCGCTAACATGGCAGTCTCCTTATGTTGAATGATATTTTCATAAAGTTGTTGCTGTTCCTGGTCGCTTATTTCTGAATACACATCGATGAAATCCACATATTTATCAAAAAGCCCCTGCATCTGAGAGGTGGTGTTTTTTTGTCTCCTGACGTGTAAAATCGATGGAAACGATCCTGCCCCAGTTCTGTTCCGCACAGGGAAACAGCCATTCGAGCGTTTCTTTAGGGAAATCTTGAAGGTGGGCCGGACTTCATCCATGCGCCGAACATGGGATCTGGGGTTGAACACATTGGTGAACACCATGGACAATTATTCGCCAATCAGTGCCATAGCTCTATCAATAACCGATTCAGATAAATACATCCCGTGTTGCTTCAATAGTGTCACAATTGGGCGGGCAGCAGGAATAATACCTCTATTCTTGGCTATCATCACTAACCCCAAGGTGCCTCTTAAGGGTAGCCCCAGAGTCTCTGCACAATAACGTCCAAGGCCATCATCAATTATTGCCGTTACACCAGGGTTGGCATAGGCATAAGCCAGTACCGAAGTCTCGCCCGGGCCTAAGTCCCAAGATTGAATCAAAGCAGGGATATTTGATACTTCAACAGGTTTAAGCCAGTCAGTAGATTCAAGTACTTTAACTGTAACATCGTGATTGCCTCGCTTACGAATTTCTTGGGCAACTGGCTCTGGTACAATTATTTCAGATTCTTCCTGTCGGAGTAAATGCACCATCCCGGCCTTGGACAAAAAAATCAAAGGAGATGCATTTACAACAGATTGCCTATGCACTTTCAATCTCTTTTTTTAAACTTTCCATATCCACGTTAAAAACATTGACCTGTCGAGAAGCAAGGGCTTCTAAAAAATCAACCCGGTCAATGCCGGCTATTATGGAGCCTTTTTCCATTGAGATCTCTTTTCGAGTGTACCAATGGATAGCAGCAGCCAAGCGAAGTTGCTTTACAAACTCCCGGGGGGGCTGCTTGAGGGATGAAAATGCTTCATCAGGCATTTGTATGGATAACTCTACCATGATTGTTACCTCAGGTGGCTCAGGTCTCTGGTGGGTCTGACCCAGCTAATGTTTTGTTATTAAAAGAACTCTTAACAAATCGAATATTTTATCTCTTTGTATGCCTGGCGGATGACCTTGATTCGCTCTTCCTTGCCATAGTTCATTTTGGGCAAAAGTATTTTTACCGCCGGGTTATCCACATTGTAATAATCCCGGGCTTTCAAGTCAAACAACTTGTGAAACATGTTCAAAATAATGGACAGGGCGTAGGTGCCGGTCCGGTCAAGCTGCATGGTTATCAACATGAAGGATTGAACAGATCTTTTTCAGGTCGGCGACTGTCAGATATGGGTGCATAGGAATGCTGAAGATTCTTTCAGCACAATCTTCTGATACCGGAAAATCTCCTTTTTTATTCCCCAGGTGGGCAAAAGCGGTCTGCAAATGCAGTGGCGTAGGATAATACACAGCCGTGGGGATACTGTTTTCCTGCAGCCGATCCTGGATGGCCTGCCTTGCCCGGGCATCCTGCGCCAGAATGGAATACTGGGCCCAGGCGCTTTTCATGCCGGAAAACACCCCGGGCAGGATCAATGACGTGTTCTGGGCCGTCAGCAGGTCCGTGTAATTGCGGGCAATACGGCGCCGGGATACCAGTTCATGGGGGAAAATGTCCAGCTTAGGCAGCAGAATGGCAGCCTGCAATGTATCCAGGCGGCCATTGATCCCCGGGCGGACATTGTCGTATTTGTCCTTGCCCTTGCCGTGTATCCGAATGGATTTCAGGATTTCGGCCAGGTCGTCTGAATCTGTCAGAACAGCCCCGCCATCCCCGTAACACCCCAGGGGCTTGGCAGGAAAAAAAGAGGTGCAGCCGGCATGGGCAAGACTGCCGGCCATTCTGCCTTTATATTCGACGCCGAATGACTGGGCTGCATCTTCTATCACCGCCAGGTGGTGGTCGGATGCTGTTTTGTTGATCCGGTCATAGTCACAGGGAAGACCGCATCAC
>JAIVHE010000559.1 GCA_020201255.1 Desulfobacteraceae bacterium | reverse complement strand
CCAAAGGAGATAATGGTGTCATCAACCGTATGCAACAAGCACGAAAGGGTAACGATTCAGAGAGCCAGAGCGGGTCTGCAAAGCCTGTATGTCGGGGATTCTCTGGCCATGCCGGTGCACTGGTTTTACAATCCCCTGGACATTCTAAAGGCGTTTCCCGGCGGGATACAACAGCTTGAAGATGCGCCCGGATATCATCCATCTTCGATCATGTCGCTGCATTCTACGGCAAAAGGTGGCCGGGGGTCTCAGACTGGAGCTGGGGGCAGGGAAATTGTGGGCGGGGTGATCCTCAAGGGCAAAAGATCTTTCTGGGGCCTTCCGAATCAGCATTATCACCAGGGGATGAAAGCCGGGGGAAACACCCTTAACGCCCATTGTGCCAGGGTGGTGACAAGATCAATAACAGCAGCTGACGGATCCTATGACAAAGCGCGGTTTTTAACCGATTACATCGATTTCATGACCGCTGATCCGCCCCGGCACCCCGACACCTATGCAGAATCTTTTCACCGGGGATTTTTTGCCAACCTGGAACGTGGAAAGGCACCCGTGCAATGCGGGGCAGTCACCCATGACACTCCTTCGGTAGGAGGGCTGGTGATGCTGGGACCCATTGCCATTGCCGGATTTCTGCAGAACAATTCTTTGAAAATTGTACAGGGTCTCTGCAGGGAACACCTGTTTCTCACCCATCCGGATGCCTTTCTTGCCGGGATCAGTGATGCCTTTGTTCAACTGGTGCAAGGTCTGCTTTTCAGAAAGAATGATGAACAGCCGCAGCAGCTTATTGCGGACACCGCCCGGCAGTCCGCGGGGCTGGATCTGAAGCGGCTTGCTTCACAGGTGCGCTCCGACAATGAGGTGGCGGGCGGCCGTTATTCCACGGCCTGCTATATCACTGATTCCTGGCCGGTCATTCTGTATCTGGCCTATGCATATGCAGACGACCTGAAAGCCGCATTGCTGGCCAATACCAACCTGGGAGGTGACAATGTGCACCGGGGTGCAGTACTGGGTCTCATCCTGGGACTTGCCACCGGCCGGACCGTGGAGGCTTTTTTCAATCAACTGGCAGACCGTCAGGCCATTGATGCGGAGATAACAGAGTTGATGGGTCATATAAAAGGGAACAGCCCCGTTCAATGACATCGAAACAAAGAAGCGGCAGCAAAGGCCCAAACCCATGTGCGGAAGATTCTCTCAAAACATATCATTTGAACAGATCCAGCAGCATTTTCCTGTTGCTGTCATTACCTGTGAACCGGGGCCCCGGCCCGAGGTGTTCCCTTCTCATCAGGTGCCAGCAATTATCATGCAAGAATCCAAAACACATCTGGGCCATTTGGCCTGGACGCTCAAGTATTATCCCATGGCTGAAAATTCAGGAGTTGAAAAAGTTGTTAAATTCCTTGATCGACATGGGGTAAAGTTCAGAGGATAACCAAATAGCCTTAACCAAAGGGTGCTGTTGAAATACATGCCTGCTGGCTCTTTTTTTAAAGTGAATGAAGTATGATTATCCGACAGGTGAGTATTCACGACTCTGAAAAATCAAGTATACCGATATCATCATTCATTTTGCTCCACGCTCTTTGGAATAGCCGGACCGCGATGCATATGTGGCAGCCATGCCTTCGCAGATCATGAGGCCGGACATGTTCCTGCTGGAAGGTGGGCATCATCAGCACAATTTTTAGGGTGACATCCCGCCTTTTTTCTGGTTTGATACCAGGCTTAAGGATCTACCTAAACCCGGAAAAGGAAAAAAAGATATGGTTGCTGTGTACCCCAAAGTAAAAAAATGGATAGACGAAGGAAAAGACCCCAGGAGCGCCCACTGGCAGGCCGGGCTTGACAAGGTTCTGGACCTTTTTCTGCCGGATCTGGAAAAAGGTAAGATCATTCCGGTGAGGAGGATG
>JAIVHE010000558.1 GCA_020201255.1 Desulfobacteraceae bacterium | reverse complement strand
TTGCAATTTTGATATCAATTTTGGCCTGGGCCTTCTTGTCTTTTACGCCACCGTGCCAGATCCTGAAGTGATTTCTTTCGTCCGGTGTAATGTATTCCTTGACAGACCGCTCCGTTGTTTCCACCCACTTATTGTAGTTTTTGGTCTAATATAAGTCAAGGGACTAAACTTCGAAATTCATGAAATACCATATTTAAAGAAGCTGGGGAAATGAGAGGGGAGAGTGGTTGACTGCATGGTGAATCACCTGGATGGGACCGGTGCAAGGTATCAGCGTTGAAAATATGGACTTGATGCCAGGTTGAAAAGCCATCCCTTCATTCTGGGCTCTTTTTATGGACATAGAGAGCGGTTGTCTCCAAGTTGATATCATGGGTATGCGGCAATGCCTGAAAATTAACTGACAGGGGTTTGTGGTGGCCGGTTTTCAGGGCCTGGATTTTTGTGACCGGGGCAGGGTGGTTTGGTGGGTTTTTATGCCGGGTCTTCGGCGGTTACCTGTTTCAAAGTTTTTCTGAGACTGTTTCAGGATTCAAGATAGATTCTCATCTTACTACCGGTTGCACAAGCATATCTTTTCAAACTTCGCAGGCTGGGCAAAGAACTGCCGGATTCAAGCCGGGCTACAGAAGATTGCGTTGTCCCCATTTTCTCAGCCAATTGCTTCTGTGTCAGGCCAGATCTGATTCTGGCATTTATCAATTCTCTGACCAAAGTAAATTCCTCTTCCATATCGGCGAAAGCTTCAGCATATTCAGGATCTCCCGCAAGCATTTCTCTGTGTTTTTCTTCTATTCTTTTACCCATTTTTTATCTCCCCGGCTCTTTTCATTGCGATCTTCAACTCTTTGCGCGGCAGCTTGTTTGATTTTTTGATGAAACATCGGAGTATGATAACCTTTTTTCCTGTTGCGGTAATATATAGACTCCGTCCCTGCAAAGCCCGTATTTCCCAGATTTTATCCTGGACGTGTCTGGTGTAGGGCAACCCAATATTAGGAAGCCCGAATTCCCTGATCAAGTTTGAAATATGAATTGTTTTGGCCCTGGCTTCAGCGGGTAAACATTCAAATTCAGCCTCTACTGTTTCATTTAAAAATTCGATCACCCATTTTTCCATAAATAGAATATATAGCATTTTTGCTATACCGTCAAGAAGTAAGCTGTCTGTTTAAGTACCATGCAGGTGTCCTGGGAAAAAATCCAAATCCTGAATTTTCACTGAAAAGTTAGCCTTCGCTAACCGAAAAAACAGCCAAAATTTAACCAAATTTGTCGGGCTTGCTGACTGTCCTGGGAAAAAATCTAAATCCTGAATTTTCACTGAAAAGTTAGACATCGCTAAGCGAAAAACGCAGGCAAAATTTAACCAAATCTGTCATGTCTGCTGACTGGTTCACCAGCTGTCCATTACTATTGTTTCAGGTGCAGTGTCGTGCTGACCGGTCCCAATGGTTTTTCCCATGAATTCGATCTGCAGAACGACGAGTTTGCCTGGCGCAATGAGTGCAGTTATCTGGTGGCCTGGGCAAAAGGATTCGGCGATACTTTTGCCTACGGCGAATATACATTTACCATCGGATTTCAGGACGGAGTCCAGGTCAGCGAATCCTATGACCTGCAGCAGGTGGATGTGACTGCGGTGGATATCGATTCCATGTTCCATACGGTCAATTTGGACGGCAGTATGGACTTTTCCTGGACCAGCCCGGTACCGGAGCAGAAATATCAAGCGCGGATTTATCGAAACGGGGAGCGGGTTTTACCGTTCCGCCCTGGAACTGAATAGGGAAAGCGTGCAGGTATCGGCAGACCAGCTGCGGTGTCTTGTCCCCGGCGTTGAAGCGGTCTGGGAAGTGCGGACATATGATGACAATACGCTGGCAAATGCTATTAAAAGAAGCGGCTACAAACAGATAGATTATACCC
>JAIVHE010000557.1 GCA_020201255.1 Desulfobacteraceae bacterium | reverse complement strand
GCTGGCCGCCATATTTGCCCACGCCCCCAAACATATCCGTCACCGGCGGCTGTTCTGACCGGTATTGATGCCTGCAGGAAAAATGTGTATGATCTGTGCAGAAAATAATATAAAAAGAGGCTTTTATGCTACACGTTTATGCTGCCAGCTGGTGTCCGCATTGCACCAGGACTATCGCACTTTTACAAAAACACGGCATTGCCTATACCTGGATTGAAATTGAAGAACAACCCGAAGCGGTCATAGAAAAAATCATCCAGGTCAACGGCGGGGATGACTGGGTGGTGCCTACCCTTGAATATAACGGAAAGTGGCGGGAAGGACGGCTGTATGATGAAATGACGCTGCTCTCCGATCTGCAGGCCCTCGGCGTACCGGTCTGATCCGGTTTTTTTTTCCGGTATGAAGGTTTGGCAAAATGTGCTGTTGCCTTTAAAGCGGTTGACAGGATGAACACCCCATGAAACAGGAGAAATTATATGTCTAGCCTGGCCAATATTCTGATTTTGAGTGTTGCTGTTTTTCTCGTTGCAAATGTTATCCCCGGTATCCGGGTGAAAAATTATGGAACTGCTGTCATTGTCGCCGTTGTGTACAGTGTGATCAATTTTCTGTTTGGATGGCTTCTGATCCTGCTTACCCTGCCCTTTATGATCATCACCTTCGGTTTGTTCAAACTGGTGATCAATGCGATTCTCCTGTGGGCTACGGACAAGTTGATCGAAGATTTCAAGATCAAAGATTTTTTTACCACATTCATTGCGGCCCTGTGCATCACACTGTTTGATTCCCTCATAAGATGGGTTTTCTAACGCGGAAAACCCGCAACCCAAAAGCCCTTCCTCATTTTCTTGTTTTCGTTGACAGGAGCTGAGGAGTAAGGCACTAAAAGCCTCAGTTGCCTTTTTTAATGATCTTACAGGTCATTTAGATGTGTCCGGTATACCTGGGCCTGATGTAACAGTGACTGCTGATTTTCAGGTTTCATGCGTTTCCATGTGCGGTACATCATTCCAATCCTTGGATTTTTTTCAAGCAGTGTTTGGTGGCGCACCAGAAAATCCCAGTACAGACTGTTAAACGGGCAGGATCTGTCTCCGGTTTTACTTGCATGGCGGTAATAACAGTGTTCACAATAGTCGCTCATTTTATGAAGATAGTTTGCTGAAGAAATATATGGTTTTGTCGCCACGATGCCGCCATCTGCAAACTGGCTCATACCGAGCGTATTCACAATTTCAACCCATTGGACAGCATCGATGTAAATTCCCAGGTACCACCTTTCAACCCTGGCAGGATCCACACCCGCCAGAAGAGAAAAATTCCCGGTAACCATGAGGCGCTGAATGTGGTGCGCATAGGCTTGTTCAAGTGATTGGGTGATGGCCGCATGCATGCATGCCATCCGGGTTTTTCCTGTCCAATAGTACTCAGGCAGCGCGGTTTTATGATTGAAAAAATTCATCTTTTCATATTCCGGCATTTGATGCCAGTAAATACCGCGCATGAACTCCCGCCAGCCGAGTATCTGTCTGACAAAGCCTTCGATTTGTTCAATTCCGGCACGGGGTTCTGCACCGCCAGAGGCGCCTTGCAATGCCGCATTGATGACTTCCATTGGATGCAGCATCTTGGTATTGAGTGCAAAAGACAGTCGTGAATGAAACAAAGACCAGCTCTCTGTGGTCATGGCATCCTGGTATGTTCCAAAATAAGGCAGACGAAACCTGACAAATTCATCAAGCATCAGACAAGCTTGTTTTCGATTCAACGGCCAGATGAAATGGTTTGGTTGTATTTTGCCTATCGTATCGATTCCTGCCTGTTTGACCATCTGAACAATGGGGGAGACGTTGTTGTCAAATACTTTTGGAGAGGGGATCGGCACCAATCCGTCGTAGCGGTTGCGGTTGCTTTGGTCGAAGTTCCAT
>JAIVHE010000251.1 GCA_020201255.1 Desulfobacteraceae bacterium | reverse complement strand
ACGGCATTATTGCAGCTTTTGATGAACAACTCTTGGAATTCAACCAGGAATTCTTGGGTCCTGCTGTTTTAGGTGATCTATGATCCACTTAATAAAAAGCCTGTCTTTTTCTTTGGATATTACGGCCTTGTTGCCGGGCAGCTCAAATTCTTTTGGAAGATCTGCTTGCAACGACCTCTCCTGATTATCTTAAAAGCATAAAAGAGTCCCGTGATGATTACCAATCAGGAAGGGTTACATCACATATGGTATTCCTGATACTGATGGATGGCATGGCAGCAGCGATCGCAGCCGTCAAATATTTCATAAAAACATATACCTTGACTGAAAAAGCCGAACCGCGTAAAATTCCATCATGATAACTGCTCAAATAATTTATGAAAAAGCATTAAAATTACCGGAACCGCCGGCAAAAGAAATTTTTGATTTCATTGGTTACATTGAAATGAAACAGAGAACCTGTAAACAAGTGTGTCAAATATCTGCTGAATCACCTTACCTTCGATATGACTGCTATCTAGTAGAAAAAAAATTACTGGGGACGTTGCAATGATCTCAGACATACTCAGATCCGGTGAATCCGAAACAATTGAGTTTAAAACATCTTTCGGCCGAGAATCCATTGAAACGCTGGTTGCGTTTGCCAACACACACGGTGGGACAGTGCTTATCGGGGTCAAGAACAATGCAGCTGTCTGCGGTGTCGATATCGGCAAAGAAACACTCAACCAATGGCTGGGGCAGATAAAATCAGCCACAAGCCCTTCAATCATCCCGGATCTTACCCCCCATTCCATATCAGGTCAGACTATCGTTTCAATTTACGTGAGTGAATATCCTGTTAAACCGGTAAATACACGTGGAAAATATTTCAAACGGATGGCAAATTCCAATCAGCGGCTTACACTGTCGGAAATAAACGAATTTTATATGCAGTCTCTGCAAGTGTCATGGGATGCCTATGCCCTCGAAAAGACATCCCTTGATGAGCTGGATGTCCTGAAGATAGAAAAATTTATAGAAACGGTAAATGAATGCGGTCGTTTCAACCTGGATCTGGAACCTCTTCAGGCCCTGCAAAAATTAAAAATGGTTACAGCTGATTCACCCACCTGGGCTGCATTGCTCCTTTTTTCCAGGGAGCCTCTGCGCCATCATATCCATATCGGCCGATTTAAAACGCCTGTCACCATCATTGATGACCGGCAGATCACCGACACCCTTTTTGAGGCTGTTGAGCAGGCCATGAAATTCATATTATCCCATATCAAGGTTTCTTTTGAATTTGACGGCGCCCTGCAGCGTAAAGAACGTTTTGCCTATCCCCTGACGGCAATCCGGGAAGCACTGCTCAATGCAGTCGTACACCGGGATTACAAAAACTCTTCCGACATCCAGATCAAAATTTTTGATGATAAACTCACCTTCTTTAACCCGGGGACTCTCTACGGCGGTCTGACCATCGAAGAACTCTCAACCGACACGTATCCGTCACAACTGCGAAATAAACTGATTGCAGAAGCCTTTTACCTGACCAGAAATATCGAAAAGTATGGCAGTGGTATGCTCCGCATCCGAAAAGAGCTCCAGGCCTACCCGGAACTATCATTTACAATTGAAGAGAAGGGCGGAGGGATACTGGTCACATTTTTATCTGGCGAGGGAGTAACTGAGGGAGTAACTGAGGGAGTAAATTCTCTGTACAAATGTATCCAGCAGAATCCCGGACTGAGACTTCCGGAATATTCAAAAAAATTGAACATCCCTAAAAAAACGTTAGAACGCTGGATAAAAGAACTCCGCAAGGAACAAAAAATTATATTTAAAGGGTCACCCAGAAAGGGGGGTTACTACATTCACATACCTGCCCACAGTCTGCCCCTCTGCAGTGGGCACACCTTTCGGCCCGGGAAATCGCCGGATTGATCAAT
>JAIVHE010000556.1 GCA_020201255.1 Desulfobacteraceae bacterium | reverse complement strand
ATATCATCGGGTTTTCCAAAATGGGGGCTGCCGTGTCAATATGCGCCCCCCAGACCATGATCCCGGCGGGCATTGCAGCATTGGGATGTACGGTGGCACCCACCATGGAAGCGTGTGTGGCAGATGCGGATGTCATCATGATGCTCAGGATTCAGAAAGAACGGCAGAACGATGTGCTGTTTCCCACGGAACGGGAGTATGCCGGCCGTTTCGGCCTGAACAGGGAACGATTGTCCCTGGCGGCAAAAGAGGTGACGGTCATGCATCCGGGCCCAATGAACCGCGGGGTGGAAATTGCCAGTGATGTGGCGGATGCGGACTGTTCCATGATTCTGGATCAGGTGACCAACGGGGTGGCGTTGCGCATGGCATTGTACTATCTGGTGGCAGGAGGAAGCAGACATGCAGATACTGATTAAAGGAGCCCGGGTCCTGGATCCGGGAAACATTGATGAGAAAAAGGATGTCCTGATAGACGGGGATCAGATTGCAACGATTCTGGACCCTTCCGAGACGGTGTCTTCCGGCGCGCTGCCCTCTGAAACGGAATCTTACGGGGCGGAATCTTCCGGCGCTGTGCCCGACGGAGCGGTATCTTCCGGAGCACTGCCCTCTGGTGCAGTGCCGAAAGATCCTGCTACTGCCGATATCCGGGTGATCGATGCCGCAGGACTGGTCCTGGTGCCGGGCCTCATGGATATCCATGTGCACCTGCGGGAGCCTGGCCATGAATACAAGGAAACCATTGCCACAGGTCTTGCAGCGGCTGCCCGGGGCGGGTTCACGGCCGTGTGTGCCATGCCCAATACCGTGCCGGTGAATGACAACAGCCAGGTGACCACCTTTATTCTGGAAAAAGCCCGGCAGGCAAAAGGGGCACGGGTGTATCCGGCAGGAGCCATATCCAAAGGGTCTGCAGGCACCAACCTGGCAGAGATCAGAGACATGCAGCAGGCAGGCATCAAAGCGGTGACCGATGACGGTCTGCCCGTGGCAAATGCCCAGCTCATGCGCCGGGCTTTGGAATACTGCAACGGCCTGGCCATGCCGGTGTTTGTCC
The DNA here is from genome assembly GCA_020201255.1 of Desulfobacteraceae bacterium. Taxonomy (GTDB): domain Bacteria; phylum Desulfobacterota; class Desulfobacteria; order Desulfobacterales; family Desulfobacteraceae; genus Desulfotignum. The sequence continues at coordinate 3,601 of JAIVHE010000556.1, read as the reverse complement.
ATGCAGAAGATATCGCCCTTGTGAACGGCGGTGCCATGAATGAAGGCCCTGCCGCCACTTTCTGGGGCATCAAAGGCATACCCAATGCCGCTGAAACCGTGATGGTGGCCAGAGATATCCTGCTGTCCCAGCTCACCGGGGCACATGTGCATTTCTGCCACATCAGCTGCAAAGAATCCATTGACCTCATCCGCCGGGCCAAAGAACAGGGCATTCGGGTGACCTGTGAAACCGCTCCCCATTATTTCATTGCATCCGACCATGCCCCCCACAGCAAAGAGGAAAAAGACCTGGAATTCGACCAGGCAGCCTTTGGAATTGTGGGCCTTGAAACCTCTTTGTCCCTGTCGTTGAAACTGGTGCACGATGGCTTTTTAACTCTGGAAGATCTGGTCCGGAAAATGGCCAAAAATCCGGCACAGATCCTGGGCATGAATAATGATATCCTCCCGGGCAGCCGGGCGGACCTGACCCTGATTGATCCAGAGGAAAAATATACCATAGATCCGAGCCGGTTTGTGTCCAAAAGCCGGAACACGCCTTTTGGCGGCATGGCGGTCCGGGGCAGGGCGGTGTGTACCATGGTGGATGGGAAAATCGTTTTTCAACATCCCTGACGGCCACATTACAATTTTTGGGACTACAATGCATGAGTGATAAATACAACATACTGGTGGTGGATGATGACGAAAGCATGCGCGAGTTTCTGGAACTGCTGCTGGCCAGGGAAAACTACCGGGTTTTTTGCGCCGGAAACGGCAAACAGGCCCTGACCCTGATCCGGAAAACCGCATATGACCTGGTGCTGTGTGATATCCGTCTGGGGGATATCACCGGGCTGGAAGTGTTAAAAGAGGTAAAAAAGCAGTACCCCGATACCGTGGTCATCATGATTTCCGCCTATTCCACCACGGAGATTGCCGTAAAAGCCATGAATGAGGGGGCCTATGATTTTGTTCCCAAGCCCTTTGACAATGATGAGCTGCGCCAGACCATCGCCCGGGCCCTGGCACTCCAGACCCTGGAACAGGAAAGAGAGCACCGCAGCGTTGAACTGAAAGACCAGCTGCATTTTAACCGGATTGTCGGCAACAGCCCTGGCATGGCCGCTATTTTCAAACGCATACAGCAGATCAGCCCTACCAAGACCAATATACTCATCACAGGGGAAAGCGGCACCGGCAAGGAACTCATCGCCCGGGCCATTCATGAAAACTCCGACCGCAAAGACAAACCCTTTGTGGTGGTCAACTGCGGCGGCATCCCTGACACCCTCATGGAAAGTGAGTTTTTCGGCCATGTCAGGGGATCTTTTACCGGGGCTGTGGTGGACAAAAAAGGATTGTTCGAGGCAGCAGATACAGGAACGATTTTTTTGGATGAAATAGGGGAGCTTTCCCAGCTTCTCCAGGTGAAACTGCTGCGGGCGGTCCAGGAAACTTCTTTCAAGCCGGTTGGCGGCACCAGTGAAATAACGGTGGATGTGCGCATTATTTCCGCCACCAACAAAAGACTGGAAGAAGAGGTGATTGAAGGCCGGTTCAGAGAAGATCTGTTTTTCCGCCTCAACGTCATTCCCATCAAAGTGCCGCCCCTGCGGGACAGAAAAGGGGATGTGGCCATCCTGGCCCAGCATTTTGCAGAAAAATACTCCCAGAAAATGGGCAAGGGCCTACCTGAAAAAAGCCATGGAGCTTGCCGGCGGCAACAAAAGCAAGGCAGCAGAATACCTCAATCTGACCCTCAGATCCATGCGCTACCGCCTGGACAAAGCCGCTATTGACACCTGATCACAACCGGTACCCGTCATATTCGGGGAAATAATTAAAAAGCGCGCCACTCTCCACAAATGCGGCCAGTTTGTCTACTATGAATCCCAAGGAAAGACGAGCGCGTTTTATTTTATAAACAACGCGTTGTTTTTTTAAATATTGACATTTTCAACGCGTTGTTTTAAAAGATTTCCATGAAAAGATCGGCATCAGAACATCTGGACAACTGGCTGGCGGAAAACAACCGAAAACCCCTGGTGATTCGAGGCGCCAGACAGGTGGGAAAAACCTGGCTGGTCAGGGACCTGGCAGCCCGGCACAACCTGACGCTCATTGAATTGAACTTGGAAAGAAACCCGTCTCTTGCAGCCCTTTTCAACACCAACGATCCCGGGGAAACGCTGCTTAATCTGGAATCGGAGTTCAACACACCGATCGATCCGAAAACCACGCTCCTGTTTCTGGACGAAATCCAGGCCGCTCCGGAATTATTCGCCAAACTCCGGTGGTTCAAGGAAGATATCAAAGATCTGGCCCTTGTTGCCGCGGGCTCGCTCCTGGAATTTTCCCTCAATACCTATCAATACAGCATGCCGGTGGGCCGGATCACCTATCTTTATCTGGAGCCGTTTTCGTTTTTTGAATTTCTGGAAGCCACCGGAAACCAGTTTCTGCTGAAAAAACTGGCCCGCTTTTCAATGAATGACACCATACCTTTGTCACTTCATGAAAAAGCCCTGAAGCTCTACCATACCTACTGCCTTGTGGGCGGCATGCCTGAAGTTCTTCAGAAATGGGCCGGCACCGGTGACCTGACATCCTGCATGAAACTGCAGCAGGATCTGCTGGCGACCTTTCGGGATGATTTTTATAAATATGGGGACCGGTTTGATCCGGACCTGCTGTTCAAACTCTTCATTTCCGTGTGCCGGCAGATCGGTGCCAAATTTATATACAGCCAGGTAGACCCTTCTGCAACATCGCCGGCCGTTAAAAAGGGACTGACCCTGCTGTGTCAGGCCCGGGTATTTTCCATGATCCGCCATACCAGCGCCAATGGTCTGCCCCTGGGAGCGGAGTCTAATGACAAATTTTTCAAAACACTGATGGCAGACACCGGCCTGGTATCGGCTCACCTGGATCTGTCGTCGATTCCTTATCCCCAGGCAGGAGATCTCATTTTCACCAACAAAGGCCCGCTGGCCGAGCAGTTTGTCGGCCAGCAGCTCCGGGCAGCCCAGTCGCCGTTGACAGACCCGGCCCTGTTCTACTGGCAGCGCACCGGCGGCCGGCAGGGAGAAATCGATTACATTGTTCAGCATCAAAACCGGATCGTGCCGGTGGAGATCAAATCCGGAAAAGCCGGTAGCATGAAATCCCTGCACCAGTTTATGCATGACAAACACCTGGACATGGCCGTCCGGATCAATGCGAATTTACCCGAAGTGACACAGATCCGCGTCAAAACCACCAAAGGCGATCCGGTTGCCTACACCCTTGTGTCTATTCCACTGTACCTGGCACAGCAGATCGATGCCCTGATCAGCGGCCTCATAAAAGCCCTGGAAGAAATAACCGCCGATGACCCGGCGTAACCCCACCAGAAAGTAACGCAGCAATTAAGTATAGTGTCCCCGGAATTACGTCACGCCACCGCCAGTGAGCAAGGGCAATACCCGCCTGAAGAAAAACTATTCAACCTGCGGAGCAAAATGGAGGGGGTGGCAGGTTGTGTTTTTTTTTCTGGACTTTCGGGTGTGTTTGTGAAAAGTAATGTTGAGTGGATTTTTGCAGATAGCTTGAGTATCTTTGATGTTTGTGGGAATCAA
>JAIVHE010000555.1:1419-5125 GCA_020201255.1 Desulfobacteraceae bacterium | reverse complement strand
TCCGGCTGAAATCACAAGGCCGTCCATGAGGGAGATACGTGACAGCCCGAGCAGGGAGCGCAGCGGGGGCAGTGCCATGGTCAGGACCTGGGCCCCGATGGACAGGCCGATGGACCAGTTAAGAGGCTTGTTGGCATCCAGCTTTTTTCGGGTGAAGATGCCTGTGGTTTCCGAACGGCAGGTGACTGAGTGCAGCAGCTGTCCGAAGGCAAGGCTCTGAAAGGCCAGTCCACCGGCTTTTGCAGCAGATCCATACCTGGACAATCCATAAAGCATGGTACCCAGCGCACCACCGGTAATGGTGGAGGATTCCATCAGCATGGTGCCAAAATCCCTGTTGCTGAACAAGGGATCATCCGCATTTCTGGGCTGCATCTCCAGCACATCCCCTTCGGGCTTTTCCAGGGAAAGCGCCAGCCCCGGAAGAATGTCGGAGATCATATTGATCCACAACAGCTGCATCACATTCAAAGGAGATCCCAGGCCCAGGGCGATGGCAGTGGTCATCAGCTGAATTTCACTGATATTGGTGGCCAGGGAATAGTGGACCGATTTTCTGATATTCTGATAAATGCTTCTGCCGTCAGCCAAAGAGACTGCCAGCAGTTCCAGATTGTCTTTGGTGAGCACCATGTCGGCAACATCCCGGGCAAGGTCGGTGCCGGAACCGCCCATGGCAATGCCGATGTCGGCTGCCTTGAGTGCGGGCCCGTCATTGATGCCGTCACCGGTCATGGCCACCGTCTGTCCGGAAGCCTGGATGGCTTTGACAATTTTGAGCTTGTGGGACGGGGTTACCCGTGAATAGACATGCACGGTTCTGGCCCTGTCTATCAAAGTCTGTTCATCCAGCTCGTTCAGCTCAACCGCATCCATGATTTCCAGGGGGGCTCCTCCGGACAGGTCCAGCTGCCTGGCAATGGCCCTGGCGCTGATCTGCTGGTCCCCGGTAATCATGACGGTTCTGATGCCTGCCTTGTGAAACTGGGCGATCAGTGCCTCGATGCCCTCTCTGGGCGGATCTGCCAGGCCGATAAGGCCCAGCCAGGTCAGATGGGTTTCCAGGTCTGTGTCTGTATCAGCGCTGACGGTGCGGCAGGCAAACCCCAGCACCCGCAAGGCATTGCCCGCCATAACGGCATTGGCATCCTGGATATGGGTCCGTGTTTCCGGGGTCAGGTCAACCGTCCGTCCGTTGATGATCTGGGTGTCACACCGGGAAATAATTTCCAGGGGGCTTCCCTTTACCATGACAAAGTGCTCATCAGCTCTGGATGTGCGGTGTACGGTACTCATGAAAAGCTGTTTTTCAGACCGGTGGTTGATCCGGATAAGGGGGGCGGTTTTTCGAATGGATTTCACATCGATACCGGCATTGTCAACCAGTTCGGTCAAAGCGCTTTCAGTGGCTGATCCTGATATGTCCAGCCGTCCGTCAGCGCACCGGCCGTTAATTTTGGTTTCACAGCACAGGGCGCAGACATACAGCAGCTGTTCCATTTCCGGCATATTGACAGGGGTGACATCGCCGTCAGGTGAAACCAGGCTGCCTTTTTCAACGGAAATCCATTTTTCTCCCGTATAAATGGAGATGGCTGTCATCCGGTTCATGGTGATGGTGCCGGTCTTGTCCAGACAGATGGTCTGGACAGCCCCCAGGGTTTCCGCAGCAGGCAGACGGCGGACCAGCACATTGTTTTTTTTCATGCGGCTGATTCCCAAAGCAAAGTTGACAGTGGCTATGGAAGGAAGTCCTTCAGGAACCGCTGCTGCGGAAGGCTTTCTCCGGTGAGCATGGATTCATCAATGGTCAGCCGGGATGCCTGGATGATCCTGCTGTCTGCAGGAACAAAAGATCCTGGTTTGAGCACCAGCATATCGCCGGGTACCACTGCTTCAGCAGAGATGAACAGGGATTTGCCGTCCCGCAACACCTCTGCCATGTGATGCACCAGATCGTTCAGGGCATCGATATTTTTTTCCGCTTTGCTTTCGGTCACATACCCGATGGCGGCGTTTGCCAGCACCACACCGAATACAATGGCGGCATCCAGTATCCCGCCCATGACAATGGATACCCCTGCTACGGCCCCGAGCAGGTACACCGGCAAAGAGTTCATCTGCTCCATGAAGATCTGCATACCGGATCGGCACCGGGTCTTTGGCAGCACATTTTCACCGAACTGCTGCCTTCTTTCCAAAACACTTTCCCGGCTGATGCCCTGCCTGATATCTGATTGAAAAAAGGCTGCTGCATCCTGTCCGGACACAACATGCCACTCCTTCTCTACGTCAGCCTGGCGGTGCCGCAGGATGGACTGAACACGATTTTTCACTTTCTGCATTCTGGATGAAGCGTCTTTCTGCCGGGAGGGTGCCTGCTGACCGCGGGGGGGCTTATGCTCTGCTGAAGCGGTTGCATTCTTTTGCTGCTTGATGGAGAGAATCACCGTCTGGAGCGTTTCTGCAATGGTCTGTAAAGGGGTTTTTTGATCATAGAAAACAAGGATTTTTCCGGTAACGGTGCTGGCTTTGACACCAAAGATGCCATCCTTTGCTGTCAGCTGTTCTGTCAGCAGATGTTTGAAGGATTCAGACCGTTTCAGTCCTGAAACAGTGAACCGTGCCCGGCCTTTGACCCGGGTATGGACTGGTGTAAGGATATGCATTGCAGACAGCCTTTTTTTACTGATTCTAACGCGGGAAAACCCCAACCCAAATAGCCTTCTTGGTTTTTTCGACAGGACCTGAAGAATAAGGCACTGATGAAAGAACTATACAATTAATTTTATATGAAAGCCGTCAGTACTCAGTTGTCAGCTTCCAGTATACATTTACAAATTTTCACCCGGTCACTAACAGCTAAAAGCTAACCGCTTTCAATCTCTGTTATGCCGGCCGGGCATGCCCGTCAATGGGCATCTGCATCACCGGTTTCCCCGGGATGAACACCCCCGTCACCGCCCGGGCCTGTAAAGTCCCTGTTATAAAGGGAGGATGCAACCCAAAGGGCGGTGAACCAGGATGGTGCCATCAAATTGCCCTGGACGATCTCTCTGATGGCATGGATGACAAGCCCGAGAAAAACCGAACCAGGCAGATCCAGTTGATTGGCGGTAAGAGCACGGACAATACGGTCTACTCTGTGCACCTGGGTCCTGACATGTCGGGTTGCCAAGGCCGGTGAAACAGGTGATGCCGGTGTGAGCATGAAAAGGTTTTCAGACCGGCCGACTGTGGCAACCGCATCCATATCAAGGGCAGGATCTGCCAGCAAAACAGTGCCTGTGACAGGATTGACACGGATGGCGCCATACCCGAGACGATCGGCCAGTACAGATGTCAAGGTGGCAAAGTACTGGCTTGTATCTGAATGCACACCGGTTATCCTGAACCGGATGCGGCCGTTCATTTGATGAACTACCTTTGCTGTGGGTAGATGCTGCATGCCGTCATTCATCCGGGCAGATCACTCTTCCACGGCCTTGTCGCTGCCGACCTCTGACTTGGCTTCCGCTGTGATGTCTTCCAGGGATTCTTTGGCTTCGGCAAAGGTGACCTTTACGCCCTCATAGCTGATCAAAGCCCCTTTGATGATGGATTTTGCAATGGGTTTGGCAATGCTGCCGATGACCGGAATCACAACCGGGGCCAGAAGCACAACCCCTGCACCGATGGCCAGATTTCCTGCAGTCAGTCCGTTGGG
>JAIVHE010000555.1:0-1307 GCA_020201255.1 Desulfobacteraceae bacterium | reverse complement strand
AAATGATCCGCCAGGAAAATATCATTCATGTGGAGCCGCTTGCCCGGCATTTCAAGGTGTCTGCCCAGACCATCCGCCGGGATTTGCGGGTGCTGTGCAACCAGGGCTTTGCCATGCGCATTCACGGAGGGGCAAAATGCCCTGACCCTGCAGCAAACATGACCGGCAGGTGGCAGGGGATCCCCAATGAAGCGGTAAAGCAGGCCATTGCCAAAAAAGTTGCCCAGCACATTCCCAACGGGATGTCCGTAGCCTTGGGCGCCGGGACAACCCCGGAAATGGTTGCCCGGGCATTGATGGCCCATGAAGATCTGAAAATTTTCACCTGTAGCCTGAATATTGCCCTGCTGGCCAGCGCAAACCCGGGTTTTGAGGTGACCATCGCCGGCGGCCGTCTCAGAAATGCAGACAAAAATGTGCTGGGATCCGGCATGGAAACCCTTTTCAGGGCCTATAAGGTGGATATCGGCATCTGTGGTGCGGCAGGGGTGGATGATGACGGAACACTTCTGGATTTTTCTGAAGAAGATGTCCGGCTGCGTCAGATCATCAGGGAAAACAGCCGCAGTGGGTACCTGGTGCTCGACCAGACCAAGTTCGGTCGTGCCGCCCATGTGCGGGGCGGAAGGATAGTCGACGCTGCACAGATATTTTGTGACCGTACGCCGCCGGCACCTATTTGTTCACTGATTGACCAGTCCAATTCCCGTCTCACCGTATGCAGCAATGAAGGGTAATCAACCCGCAAATCAGATTTCCGGGTATTAGATTTCGGTAAAAATTCAAATGAATCATGCCGGCCTGTTTTTCAGATTTGCTTTTCTTCCACATGAAACCGGATATTAGCCCCGGTCACCCGGCTTCGGCCGGTGTGGAGAAAAGAAATCACCCAGACACATTGAAAAAACAGAATCATCCACGGGGTCCATACGGCGGACAATCCCTGGTCCAGCCGGGGAAGAAAGGCCGGGTCAGGAGCTGGAAACAGGATGGTCAGGACGGCGGCATAGGCCAGGGTGGCAAGGGCCATCACCTGGTAGGGAGTGATCCGGGCGCCGCCTCGGAAGTCCGCCCGGAGAAATTCACTGAAAATCCGCCAGACCTGGGTGATTATCAGGGTCAGCAGCAGGGCGGCAACGGGATGCCCTATCAGAAAAAGAACAATGCCTGTCAGGCCGCTGAAGCAATAGAGGGCCGCAGTCATGATCTGCACCGGCAGCACCTTTTGGCCATCCAGTCCGGAGGCATAGGCGATTTTTTTGGTATGGCCGGTGAAGGTCAGGCAAAAGCGGCTCAAAAAAGGTTGC
>JAIVHE010000250.1 GCA_020201255.1 Desulfobacteraceae bacterium | reverse complement strand
GTGGACACCGGATATTGGGACAGCTGGGCCAGAATTTCCGACATGGGCCGGTTCAGGTCCACGGCCACCGCAGGTGCCATCTTCGGTTCCGAAGCCGGCAGAAACCGTTCCGGATTTTCCTCCAGCTGCTCTACAAAAATACCGTCTTTGGTAATCTTTCCTTTGATCTGGCGGTCGGCGGAGCAGGAAACACCGATGCCGATGGGGCAGGATGCCCCGTGCCGGGGCATGCGGATCACCCGGACATCCAGTGCAAAGTGACGTCCTCCGAACTGGGCACCCAGACCCAGTTTTTGTGATGCGGCCAGCACTTTTTCTTCCAAATCGATATCCCGGAACGCGTGTCCTGTGTCACTGCCTTTTGTGGGCAGAGAGTCCAGATACCTGGCAGAAGCCAGTTTCACAGCCTTCAAATTGGTCTCCGCAGAGGTGCCGCCGATCACAAAGGCGATATAATACGGCGGGCAGGCTGCCGTTCCCAGTCCTTTCATCTTTTCGGTCATAAAATCCAGCAAAGATTTTTCTGAATTAAGCACCGCCTTGGTCATCTGGAACAGCATGGTTTTGTTGGCAGATCCCCCGCCCTTTGCCATGAACAAAAAATTGTATTCCCCACCCTGAACCGCTGCAATATCCACCTGGGCCGGCAGGTTGGTTTTGGTGTTTGCCTCTTTGTACATGGTCAACGGCGCATTCTGAGAATACCGCAGATAATTTTTGGTATAGGCCAGATACGCCCCCCTGGACAATTCCTGCCCATCATCAGACCAGGTCCACACCTGCTGGCCTTTTTTGCCCATGACAATGGCAGTGCCGGTATCCTGGCACATGGGATATACTTTTTGGGCTGCAATCACTGCATTTTTCAACAGTTCCAGGGCCACATACCGGTCATTGTCCGAGCTTTCGGGATCATGAATAACATCCCGCAGTTTTTCCAGATGCTGTGTTCTGTAAAGATGGGCCACATCCTTGAATGCTGCTTCCGCCAGCTGGGTCAATGCCCGGGGTTCCACCAGGAGCACCTCGCTGCCCTCAAATTCTCTGATCCGGACATGCTCTTTGGTCAACAGGCGGTATTCCGTAGTATCCTCACCCAGAGGAAAAAGGGAATCGTACTTGAATTCTGTCATAATTTGCCTTTATGTTATCATCACCATGCCTGTTGAAAACCTGTCATGGTGACCGTCTTGTATTATTTCATCAGCGCCATTTTGCGTCTCAGATACGCGATCTGGGTCTGGTGGGGCAGATCTTTGGGGCAATAATCCTCACACCCCAGCAGGGTCATACACCCGAACACCCCGTCATCATTGCCCATGATTTCATAAAACTCCTCATCGGTACGCTTGTCCCGAGGATCCAGGGCAAAGCGGGCCAGGTGCATAAATCCCACGGCAGACAAAAAATCAGGGCGCATGCGTTTGGTGGCACAGGCAGACACACAGGCCCCGCATTCCACGCACCGTTCCAGCTCATAGATCTCTTCTGCCACATCCGGGTCCATGCGCTCTTCGAGTTTGTCATAATTGACATCATCGGCATGCTGGTCATGGATCCAGGATTCTATCCGCTCGCTCATGGCCCGCATGAATTTGCCGGTGTTCACGGACAGATCTCCGATAAGTTCAAACCCGGGCAAAGGAAGCAATTTGATTTCCCCATCCTTGAAATTGGCAGTGAGAGTCCGGCAGGCCAGATCCGGCTGCCCGTTGATTACCATGGCACAGGAACCGCAAATCCCGGCCCGGCACACAAAGTCGAACTGCAAAGAGGGATCCTGGGTTTCCCTGATTTCATTCAATGCGATGAAGATGGTCATGCCCGGGGCTTCGGTCACCTCATAGGTCACCATGCGGGGCTTGTCCCCTTTTTTCAAGGGGTTATAGCGAAATATCTGAAATTTCAACACTCTTGCCTGATCACTCATTATTT
>JAIVHE010000554.1 GCA_020201255.1 Desulfobacteraceae bacterium | reverse complement strand
CATTTACAAGCGTTGAAATAGATCGAGATGTTTCAATAGACTTGAATTTTAATGCCTGATGGATAGAAGGGTCAAAGTATATTGTAGCTCTTTTTGCTTCAGTTGCCATAGTAGCCTCCTTTTATTCTGTTTACGAAAACATAATAACGCTATAACGTCATGATGTCAAGTAGGGCATAGTAAAATAGAATGGTAAATTCTCCGTTTTTACCCATACAGACCCTGTTCAACACCGCGCCCATCACCGCACATATGGACCTGGACGTATGAGATAACAGGCGTTGTTCGATACAGCAGTCTGGCTGGGTTCAATACAGCAGTCTGCGCGGGTTATGGATCATCATCTTTTCAATGGTTCGACCACTGATGTGCCGGAACAACGGTGTCATGAAGGGGGTAACCAAAAGTTTACCACCCTTTTTTATGTTCAATCCCGGAGCTGTTCCACCAGGATGCCCATGGCAACTGCCAGTTTTTTCAGCGTGGCAGCCCTGGGATTGGCACCCGGTTTTTCCAGGCGGGCCAGGGCCGGCTGTCTGATGCCGGCTTTGGCGGCCAGCTCTTCCTGGGTGAGTCCCAGGTATTCCCGCCAGGCCTTGATCAGGCTGTCTCCCATCACGTTTGCCGCCACCACTTCGTGAGGAAATTCAATTTCCGCTTCGTCCGGGTCCATCTGATTGTGGATGAGGTGCTGGTATTTTTCCCACGGGATCACGGCAAAGGCCGGTTTTCCGCCATATTCAATGATTTGTGTGTCAGTATGTTCGATCATCGCGTTTTTTCACCTCTTAAATTTCAATGATTTTCAGGGTGTCCCTGTTGTCGAAAAACACCCGGTACCTTGCGATCCGCAGCCGGAACCCATATTGGTGGTTGACCAGGGGTTTTATGTCGAGATCATGACATTCCGGGAACCGCTTCAGGCTGAAAACCCCTTCCAGGATCTTGACCCGGTAGTTTTTCGGAATTCTTTTTAGCTGCTTTCTGGCTCTGTTTTTCCAGATAATCGCTTTCATATATTCAATAATAACAAATTATAACATCATAATAACAAAAACAGATTCATGTTTCTTTTCCAAAAAAAATCAAAAAACCCTCATTTTCTGTTCACCGTGTCCATAGCGTCCACGACAAACCACATTATATTGGTACTCCATGGACCATGGCACGATATACATTAGAAAAAATCAATCAGAAGATTGCGCTTTGGGAAGCGGCTGACGATACGGAGAGCACCGGTCAGTCCTATGCCATTGGCGGCCGCACCCTGACCCGGGTGGATGCTGATTTCATCGAAAAGAAGCTGGACCGGCTTCTCATACTTGCGCAAAATCAAGGATCTGTTTGATCCCGAAGATATCCTGAATCCCAATACCCTGTTCAACACCGCACCCATCACCGCGCATATGGACCTGGACGTATGAGATATATGAAATATATGAGATAACAGGCGTTGTTCAATCTGACATTCCGCACCCCTATTTCATAAACAGCTGTAATTTCAAAGTGTCCATATTTTCTCATTATTTAAATTACTTATCAAAAGATTACTGTTACTGAATATAATTCATTTTTTAAATTAAATTTAGCCTAGACTTTTCTAGAAATTTTAATTATGATCCGCCTCAATGATAAACAAAACATTGAGGTAACCATGAAAAAGCAACCCGATATTGATGGATTTACAGTTCAACACCTCCCCATTATCAGCGCCTATGCCAGACGAATTGGGGTTCTTGATATTATCAATACTTTAATCCCGACGGAGATGGCGATCGATGCCGGGACTGTCATTCTCGGAATGGTATTGGACACATTAACAGGTCGAAGCCCTCTTTACAGATTGGAAGAATTTTTCGAGCATCAGGATACAGAACTTCTCCTGGGGAAAAAGACCGATCCCCTGAAATTTTCCGATTACACAGTCGGCAGGGTCCTGGACAGGATCTATGACTATGGGACAATGAAATTATTCTCACAAATTGCCATGCAGGCATTGACGACTTTTAGGATCGATCGCCACCATCTGAGTTTTGACACAACATCCGTGAGCGTTCAGGGTGATTATGCGCTGTATTCAAAAGAAAATGGCGATGACGATGTCATGAAAATTGTTCATGGTCACAGTAAAGATCACCGGCCGGATCTGAAACAGTTTATGGTAAAAATGCTGTGCGTTGATAGAACCATACCGGTTTTTGGTGCCGTAGAAGATGGTAATGCCTCTGATAAAATCGTCAACAATGAGGTGCTGACCTCTATTTCAAAATACATGGCTGACAACGGGATTAAGAAAGAGGGGTTCATATACATTGCCGACTCAGCCATGGTGACTCGGAAGAATCTTGAGAAGATAGGAGATGGTATCCAGTTTATCAGCCGTTTGCCGGCAAATTATAAAGAGTGCTCCAATTTGATTAAAGCGGCGATTTCGGCTGATGAATGGGTTGATATAGGTAAATTGTCTCAAACGGTGGAAACTCAAAATCGGCCTGCTGCTGTTTATAAGGCATGGGAAAGTCAGGTGGTGATCAATGATAGGGTTTATCGAGCTGTTGTGGTTCATTCAAGCGCCCACGATAAAAGACGGCAGAAACGAATTGAGAAGGAACTTCAAAAAGAACACGCAGAACTTTCCAAGACGATCAAAAACTTATCAAGTCAGGAATTTTTCTGCCAGGCAGATGCTGAACAGGCAGCGCGGGAATTGCAAAATTCAAAATGCGTGTTTTATGCGCCGACCACCCGCATTGTTGAAATTCCGAAATATCGAAGAGGACGTCCCAAAATGGATGGAAGTCGGACTCTGAACAAAATGATGTATGGAATTCGCATTGAATTAACTGAAACCGATGCGGTAGAAGAACTTAAGAAAGAAAGCGGCTGTTTTGTTCTGATCACTAATGTTCCCGAGGAGAATGGATACAGTTCCTATGACATCCTCAGGGCGTATAAAGACCAATATGGCATTGAACAGAA
>JAIVHE010000249.1 GCA_020201255.1 Desulfobacteraceae bacterium | reverse complement strand
GCACAGATTTGCAAGAATCTGATCAATCTGGGTCGGGTCCATTTTCACGGGCCACAGATGGGCACCTGGCTGCCAGACGAGGTCGATGTCTTCTCCGATGAGCCGGCGCAGCATATTGAGCATACTTTCCACAGTATCGTTCAAATCAATCTGTTTGGGAGAAATGATATCCTTTCTGGCAAAGGCAAGCAGCTGCTTTGTGATGTCTGCCGACCGTTTTGCAGCTTTCTGAATTTCATTCAGATCGGAACACAGTTTGTGTTTGTCATCTGTTCGCAACAGGGCCAGTTCCGTATGTCCCAGAATCACCCCCAGCATGTTGTTGAAATCATGTGCCACCCCTCCGGCAAGACGGCCCACTGATTCCATTTTCTGGGCCTGAACCAACTGTGTCTGTAATTTTTCACGCTCAATCTCGGATCTCTTGCGCTCGGTGATCTCTATGATTGATCCTTCAAGGAATCCTTGTTCGGGGAAAATCATTGCTGAAAAGGATATCCAAATGTTGGTTCCATCCTTGCGGATAATTTGGGTTTCGTAATCGCTGACAAATCTATTTTTTTGTAAAAGTCTCAACAGTTTATTGCGCCCGTTTTGATCAACCCACGCATCTGCAGCATTGAATTCAGCCATACAATCTTTTTTATTAGAATACCCTGCCATTTTTGCATATCGTTCGTTTATCTCAAGGACCTTGCCGTCAGAAGTTCTATTCCTGAACAACGCGACTTGGGCATTCTCAAACAAGGATTGATATTTCTCTTCATTTTCCTTAAGAGCAATTTCTGCTATTTTTTGTTTGGTGATATCACGGTCAACCCCACTGAAACCGATAAGATTTCCATCAGTATCGAAATTAGGATGGGCAGTGCTCTTTAAAATACGTGTGGAGCCGTCCTTATGAAGCCATGTTAGTTCTAAATCGGTCCAGCCTTTCCTCTTTTTCATTGATTTCAGCAATGCAGCCTTGGCAAGAAACCTACTGTCAGGATGCATCAGGTGGAATGCAGAGTTATTGATTACTTCATCGGGTCCGTAGCCAAGAGACTGTTCAATGATCCCATTGGAAAAGGTATGGATTCCGTCAATATTTATTGTCCAGATCCAATCCCCCATAGAGTGTACCAAATCACTATATTTCTTTTCACTTTCCCGCAATGCTTCTTCCATACTCTTGCGCTCGGTAATGTCATGCAGGAAATTCAAGGTTGCGGGCCTGCCGTTAAATTGTATCAGAACCGTGCTGAGTTGGACCCAGAGACTCGTTCCAGTTTTGGTAATGACGTGGAAGTCGTAAGTTTGCGGCAGACCATTTTTGCCGTTGAGCCGTTCTTGGTGTCGCGTGTTCACCAGAGAGTGGTATTCCGGATGGATGAACAGGCTGAATGGCTGTTCATCCAACTCCGCCAGCGAGTAGCCTAAAAGTTGTGACAAATATGGATTCGGGACCTTCAGGTATCCGTTCTGGGCGATAAAAATTCCTATATCGGCATGTTCAAAAAGAAGTTGATGTTGCGCCTCGCTGTTCCATAACAGCTCCTTGGATGCTTTGTACTCGGATTCAATTTTTTCCAGTTCCTGAACCCGTCTTTCCAGTTCTTCATAGGTGGGTTTTTCAGCCATATATCATACCATTTAATGTCCGGATGCGTTTTGCAAAAAAGAAATTTAAGCCACCCTGTCAGGTTCAAGTTTACTTGCCCACTCTTTCCTGTGTTAACGGACCATAGCAGGTATTGAATATTAATGGTATCCATTTTTTTTCCGGGCCGTTAATATTCATGATTTGGATAATCATCCTTGAATTTCATTCCCATGCCGCGTCCGGTAAATTTATCAGAATAGAATGGGTCGAAAATCAGGGGGATGGTTTCTTCTGCCATGCCTTTGCCGGTATCGGAAAAGATCAGCTGTGCATACGTTTCAGGACCTGCTTGCCAGTTATTCGGAAACATATGGACGTATTGAATATCTGATGTTTCTGCTGGTTCCAGGGTCACGCTGATTTTTCCGGAGGTTTCTTCCACCAAGGCTTCCACTGCATTTTCAAACAATATGTTCAATACCTGCTCCAAATGACTGCGATCCGATTGGACTATCAGCCCGGTAAACGCGAACCGGGTGGTCAAACTGATGTTTTCCGGCATTGCTTTGGACAACGCCTTCATTTTTCCCCGGCACAGTTCGGACAAATCGATCTTTTCATTTTTTCTCACGCCCTGGCCAAGATAAGTGAGCATCAGCTGACTCAGGACCACAGCCCTTTGCGCAGCTGTGGCAGCCTCTTTTATGCTGTTAGCGGTTTCACTTCCCTGCGGGATATCCCCCTGAACCATATCCAGGTATCCGATGGTTATCATCAGAATATTGTTGAAATGGTGGGCTACCGCTCCTGCCATGCGGGAAAGACTTTCTCCTTTTTCAACCTGCAGCAGTTGCTTTTCCATCTTTTTACGCTCGGTGATGTCCCGGCCGAAGCAGACAAGCCGGCCCTCGTCTATCGGCAGCCAGGTGGTGGACACTTCCACTGGAAATACACTGCCGTCCTGGCGCCGCTGCCGGGTCTCAAAGAACTCAGATCCATTGGCAATAATCCGTTCAATACGTTCTGCCGTTACCTCAGGTGATTCAATATCATCCAGATCGCCGATGGACATTCCCAGAATCATATCATCCAGATCGCCGATGGACATTCCCAGAATCTGGTCTTTTGTATATCCGGTCATCCTGCAATATGCATCATTGACATCAATAAGTATCCCATGCATGTCAAGTACCCAGAAACCGTCCGCCGTGGTCTGGAGAATGGTTTCAAGATATCTCCTGGTTCGTTTTTCGTGTTGTTCGGCCTGTTTGCGCGCAATGGTTTGTCCCAGTCTCATGGCGACAGCATTGATCAATGATGCCTCTTCTTCAAGAAAAGGGGAGTTATGGATGATTGGCATTTTATCTACATAATAAATTTCCACACAACCGATGATGTCATCATTTACAACGATATCGGAAGCCTGCTTCCATTCCGTCTCAGTGAAAATTTGTGTTGTATATTGCTGATTTTTATATTTTATCCGCCCGGACACTCTTTCAGGATACTGCATGGCATTGACCAGAATGGATATGGTTTGGTTAAAATAATCATCCATTGATTTGGCCGGATCATTGATCAGTCTGGAAATGCTGTACAGACAATGCAGTTCCTTGTTCCGCTCGTTGAGCGTACGGGCATAATTTTTCAGTTCATTTTCCGCTTTCTTGGTTTCAGAGATATCGCTGACAATGAGGCAGAACTGGTCGATATCCGGTTTTCCCGGAACTGTTTCGAAAGAAATAAACCGTCCCTCAAGCCTGGCATGAAACATGGAATTTCTCCCTTTGACAAGTCTGATTTCCATGGTTTTGTCTGCCGGATTTTTATAAAAGGCGGTGAACCGTGCCGTAAAAATGCCCTGATCATCTGGTATAATAAAACGGGAAAAGGGTTTTCGCATCAGATCATCGCGGGTTTTATGAAGCATATCCATCATGGTCTGGTTTAGATCAAGGACAATACCGGATGCATCAAGGATAATATAGCCGGCAGGGGCCATATCAAAAAGCCGTGAAAACCGGGTGCGGGATTTTTCCAGTTCATCCAGTGATGTTCGCAGTTCATCATTTTGTATTTCCAGTTCCGCCTGAAATACCTGGATGTCGTTTATCAATTTTGCGATATCAGCCGAATCAATATTTTCTACATCACCGGATTGGTTTTTGACAGCCTGTTCAGCCATGTCTTTCAGGCGTTCAAACCATTTATCCTGCGTATTTTTCATATTATGAAATTTCCCTGAGCGGTATCCGAAGCCGTATCCAAAACTTCCCGAACCTTCGCCGTCATGTCCGCCATTGAAAATGGCTTCTGAATGAATGCCACTCCGTCATCCAGTACCCCCTGATGGGCAATGACGTTAGCGGTATACCCGGACATGAACAAAAATCGGATATCAGGATAAAGATCGGTAATTTTCCGTGCCAGATCCCGGCCGTTCATTTCCGGCATGACCACATCG
>JAIVHE010000248.1 GCA_020201255.1 Desulfobacteraceae bacterium | reverse complement strand
GAGACTTCAGATTCTCGACTGTGCTCCTTCTTTGAATGACTTGAGGGCCTTGCCCTCAAATCGTTTTGAGGCTTTGAAGGGAAACAGAAAAGGCGAGTACAGCATCAGTATAAACATGCAGTGGCGGGTTTGTTTCAAATGGTATCAGGACACGGCAGGGAATACTACAATACGGCACGGCCCCATATGACCAACAACGATTTTTCGCCGGATGCACCGGAAAAATTGCCGGTTATTATCCCTTTCCCGGAAAGAAATGTTGGTAATGTGAAATCTGTTTCCTGGGTGGGCGGGTTTCATCACAGTTATTACTGGGCAGCCTGACCGACTGGATTGGGCAACCTAAGACAGTTCCAGATTGTAAGCCTCTTATCGCATACTGACCGAGTAGACAATGTGGATGGATTCCTACGTCCACTATCACCGCCGATTTGTTCAATTTTTCCTCATTTTCCCTGTTTTTTCCATTCAGATAGTGAATCAGTCTGCAAACCTGACAGATTGGTGAATTTTTGGCTGTCTTATTTGGTTAGAGAAGGCTAACTTTTTAGTAAAAATCCTGGTTTTGAATTTTTTCCCAGGGATAGTGATACCTCCTTGTTAAAGATTTGAATGAAGCGTGGTTGCTCCTTTACTTCTTATAACAAGGACACTGCGGAGTTTTTGAACTCAAACCTATTGCTAAAAAATATCAGGGGATGTATAAGAAAAGAAGACGATATCAATCGCCAATATGGAGAACAACATGGATTTTGAAAAATCAGCCTGTCTTGAAAAAATATACCGGGAAGTGGATATAACGCCGGAAGAGTATCTGCCGGCCCTTCTGGAAATTGTTAAAGGCTTTCGTATCGGTGTGCTAAAACCGGCAGATGAAAGCTTCAGGCAGGGTATGCAGGATGTGATGGAAAATAGAACCCGGCCCATTTCTGAACTGTGGGAAGGTATTGATGCCTGAAGTCTCTTTTACCTTTGAATTTAAACGAAACCTCAGATCCTTATCCAGGAAATACAGATCCATCCGTTCTGACTTTCAACCGATTATTGAACAATTGAAAAATGGCAGTTTGCCCGGCAGTAAGATCCAGGGAATAAAACTGGCCGTTTTCAAAGTACGGATACAAAACACCGATATCCAGAAGGGAAAGCGTTCGGGCTACCGGTGTATTTATTATCTTAAAACCAAAGATTCTATAGTTTTGATTACGATCTATTCCAAGCTGGATCAGTCAGACGTTTCTACGAAAAGAATAAAAGAAATTTTAAAAGAGATGGACGAAAAAGATATGCCAGCATAAAACCCACCAGACCACCAGTCAGCAGACATGACAGATTTGGTTAAATTTTGCCTGCGTTTTTCGCTTAGCGATGTCTAACTTTTCAGTGAAAATTCAGGATTTAGATTTTTTCCCAGGACACCTGTTTGTTGCCGGTTTCTTGCACCACTGCACGCCGGACATTCTTGAACACATCTTCCAGCCGAACTGATCTTTGGGGAAACCGTATGTATTCTGAACATCATCCATCACGGGCGAAGGTACTTGATCCGCTCTACAGCCACATACCATCCGACCTCCCTCTGGTTGGCACAGCAGATCCGGGAAGCTTTTCCATATGACACAGCATCTGGAATAATGTTGATGGACAACCAGTCAGCAAGCCCGACAAATTTGGTTAAATTTTGGCTGTTTTTTCGGTTAGTGAAGGCTAACTTTTCAGTGAAAATCCATGATTTGGATTTTTTCCCAGGACATTCTAGTGACAGCAACAAAATACAGGCGAAAATTGCAAAAAGTATGGTTTCCATAATGTCGGCGACTATAATGGAAGGTTGAAGAATTGTCAATTATTTCAGGTAAGACGGAATAAATACGAGGGACAGTTATGAGATATGACAAGGCATGGCCATCACTAAGGATATGGCTTATTGCCAATAGGGGAAAACCCCTATGCTGCGCTGGCAGGTTTATCTGCTTCATGGTCGGACGAAAAGTATTGGAGGAAGGATTTGAATGGCAGGCAGCCAGTAAGGCAAGACACCAGGTCAAGCCCCCTGATCTACAGGGGTCAGTATCTGCGCTGCCCTGCTTTAACCGGTCTATATTATTTCAGCAGGACCAGTATCTCTGAGATGTCATTTGCGGTGTAAATTGCCTCTGTAATTTCTACAAGAGTCTCCAGATCATCAACTTTATTAACCTTGGCCATCACTGTATCTATATCTCCAGGAAATCTATCGGCCGCACCCAGCTCAATCGCTTCGTTGAGACCTTTGATGCCTTCAAGCTTGCCCCTCTCTTCATCCTCTTTCCGTAATTTCTCTATTAATGTCATAATATATTCCTCCGTCTCCTTGGAAATAGCCTGCTCAGCTTTATGTTATTTCAGCAGGGCCAGTATCTCAGAGATGTCATTTGCGGAGTAAATTGTCTTTGTAATTTCTTTAAGTGTCTTCGGGTCATCAATTTTATTAACCCTGCTCATCACAGCTTCAATGTCACCTGGGAATTTAAAGGTGATGCCCATTTCTATGGCTTCTTTGAGACCTTTGATCTCACCTTTGATCTCACCCTCATTCTGTAATTTCTCTAATAAAGTCATAACATATTCCCCCGTCTCTTTGGACATAGCCTGCTCAGCTATCTCCACTAAATTTTTTGCCGATAGGTCTTCTTTTTGCCGGGCCGATACTATATAGCGTATAAACACTTCCAGCCATTGCAGACCAGTTTCTTTTTCCTTC
>JAIVHE010000247.1 GCA_020201255.1 Desulfobacteraceae bacterium | reverse complement strand
AGATCGAGGCTGACCGTCTGCGGCTGAGTCTCTTCGTTTGGCTAAGACCGACATTTATTGAGAGAAGTCAACACCATGAATGATTCCAGGCGCTTTTGCAAAAGCCTGTCCTGCACCGATTTCTAGACAGTGGTCGGAATAATCATCTCCGAACCAAATGGGGGGCAGAGTAACATTCCTGCGGCGCGAAAAAGATGCGCATGGAAGTTTAGTTGCTTCCCTGCTCTAAAGAAAAAAGATGTCCACAGGCAAGCCTCTGTTGAGTGTATCTTTCAGAAATATAGGTTCTTCCTGTCTGTAAGCGCACCACAACATTCTCTGATAGACATACGTCAACTGGTGAGGACAGCTCCTCACCAGTTGATGGCAACAGTAGACATGTCAACACAGGGTACAAGCCAGACTATTTGAGGTTCGGCCAGGCAACCTTCCTTTTTAAAACAGCTCATTCAGGCAGTTTTTTTGGAATAGTTTGTTTCTGAGCAAACGAAGTTCGGCTGGGGCGGGAAAGATATCCGTTAACTTTATTTCAATACATTCTGAACCGATAATCTTGTTGCTTTGTCTACTTCCACAATTTCTCAAACATAACGTAAGCATCTATGGCTTGCCCTTCAGCATTTTTTGTTGGGTTTCTATCCTTACGAAGAGTTGAGGCGGGCAGGGATGACATATATACATTCCGGGAGGGTGCTGGTGGACATACGTCATGACTGTGATTTATAGATATCTCGACTGCGGTGACCTCCAAATGAGATTTGCCAGGGTCCCTTGTGAAGAATAAGGATCTAAACCAAGGTCACACGTGAGTATCTCCTGCATGCCATCGCAACTAACATTTGCTTCTTAACAACGGCAGTTCCAGGACCGCCCCTGCCTTATCTTGACAGAGCTGAAAAACAGCAAAAAAAACGTGGTAAATGTGGGAATAAACATGAGGTAGTGTCACGCCTTATAAACGATAAAATACGGATTTTATCATGGTTCCCCTGAGACGGCTGGGAACTGCAGCCACTTGATGTGCAGGGGCCGCTTTTGTGCCATCAGCCATATACCGTCCCGGGCTGACACCACCTGATCTTTATCCGGGTTGATGATCACTTTTGAATCGGATGTCTGCATGGCAAATGTCAGGTAATTGTATTTTTCTTTCAGCCAGGTGTGCAGTTCCCACCAGTTCATGACATTACCGGTCTGCGGCACCAGGACATAATAGATCTCATCCCGGGCATCATTTCTCAAGAGCACCTGAAGTGGCAGGTGGACCTTGTCCTGCATGGCCTGAACCATCATTTCAGCGGTCATCTGCATGATTGTTTGAAATTCTCCCTGAACACTGGAAAATGTATCCAAAGACTGGGAATTCAAACAACGCACCGTGATTTCGCAGACGTTATCTTTCAGCTTCAGCGCGTTTATCAGGGCAAAAAGGCTTTGTTCATCACTCCCGGTATGTATGATGATCCTACTGGCTTTTTTAATATTGGCTTTGGCAAGTGTAGCAGCCGCATCCGGTCGTCCTTTGACAAAAAACGTATTTTCCATTTCCGGGAAAGGATGGCGTTCCCGGTCTGCCACAATAACCAATGTCTGCCTGAGATAAGTTTCATCCCGTTGGATTTCTTCGATCAACTGCCCGGTTTCATCGGTAACACCGACAATGATAATATGGTGGGACCCATCAAATTTTTTTTCACCGTGCATTTTTTTGTCTCTCCTTTCAATCAGTGAAGATGCGACATGGGTTATAAATGCAGCACCGATCCCGATCCCCATGAACATCGGCAGGAAAACCGCAACGATTTTTCCCGGGTTTGACACAGGAAACAGATCCCCGTAGCCAACGGTGGTGCTTGTTACAATACTCCACCACAATGCCTGGTCAAAACTTGTCAATGCTGAATCCGGAGGTTCGACGATCTTGATTAGCAGACTCGATATGAGCAGCAA
>JAIVHE010000553.1:1995-2979 GCA_020201255.1 Desulfobacteraceae bacterium | reverse complement strand
CCTGCTCCAAATTGAGCAGCAACTTCTTCAAGCCTTCGTTCTTGTGCGCGTCTTTGCTTAGATTCAGCCTTACCCCGTTGTCCAGTGAGATATAATCAAAAGTTGTGTATGAGGTGTTAGGTGGTGTATCCTCCGGAAAGATTGTTTAGCGGCAGTCATTCCGGGTTTTAAAAATAAAACGAAAGGATACACACACCATTAAACAAGATACCGTAGTTGAGATGAAAAGACCAGAATCATTTGTTGATGACCCTTTAACTGCAATTGTCCGCCAAGGAGCCAGAGACATATTGGCCAAGGCATTAGAAATGGAAATCAATAATTTCATATCCCAATATACCGAGTTAAAAGACGGTCAAGGAAACCAAAGAATAACACGGAACGGTTATCTGCCGGAACGAGACATCCAAACAGGGGTGGGCCCAGTTCCAGTGAAGGTTCCCCGGGCAAGGGACCGTCACAAGGGCAGTCAATCCGGCAAGATTCATTTCAGATCATCAATTGTACCGACATATCTGAGAAAAACCAAAAGCATGGAAACCCTTATCCCCTGGCTATATTTAAAGGGAATCTCCACGGGAGATTTTTCCGAGGCTTTGTCAGCGCTGGTCGGAAAAGGTGCACCCGGGCTCGCTGCTCCCACAATCAGCCGATTAAAATCAGTTTGGACAGAAGAATATGAGCAGTGGCTGAAACGAGACCTTTCCGGAAAGCACTATATTTACATCTGGGCCGATGGTGTTTACTGCAATGTCAGGATGGACGACAGGCAGTGCATTCTGGTTATCATCGGCGCCACCCGGGAAGGTGAAAAAGAACTGATAGCCGTTGAGGGCGGATACCGGGAAAGTGAATCCTCATGGCTGTCGTTGTTAACAGATTTAAGACGAAGGGGCCTCGAAAACGCTCCTGAGCTTGCCATTGGTGATGGATCCCTTGGTTTTTGGAAGGCTCTGGCGAAAACCTTTGACACCACCAGATGGC
>JAIVHE010000553.1:0-1952 GCA_020201255.1 Desulfobacteraceae bacterium | reverse complement strand
AGAAAGACCGCGATGTCCTTTTAAATTTTTATGATTTCCCTGCTGAGCACTGGCGGCACATAAGAACGAGCAATCCCATAGAATCAACGTTCGCCACCGTGAGATTGAGAACAGCAAAAGTCAGGAACTGCTTTTCATCCAAGACGGTGTTGTCTATGGCTTTTAAGCTTTGTGAATCCGCACAGAAAAGGTGGATTCGATTGCACCATCATGAAAAATTGGGATTGTTGATAAAGACAAGCGGTAAATAGTCAACCCCCAATTGTACAGAGCCAAAATATTAATGACTGAGCCTCACTTCATATGGTTTTTGATTTTTAAGAACAGAAAAAACAACATGGAGCATCTTGTTAGCAACATGGCTGATGGCCACCAGATGTTTTTTCCCCTTGGTCTTTTGCTTTTCATAGATAGAGCTGAACATGGGATCTTTTGCAACCAGGGCAGCGACCTCCGCAGCCTGGATAGCAGCTGTTCTGAGATACCTGCTGCCCCGTTTAGACATTTTTCCCCTTCCTTTACTGTCCCCACTTTCATTAAGACGAACATCAAGCCCAGCAGCAGCCACGAGCTTCCTGGCGCCGTTTTTCTCTTCGGGATGAAAAACAGGAAGAACTTCTGCGAGAATAGTAGGGGCCCAAACCGGTCCAATGCCGGGAATGGTTTGCAACAGTTTTTGATTTTCTTTCATATATTTTTTGATTTGCTTTTCAAGTTTTTCAATCTGCTCCAAAAGGACATTCATCCGCTGAACAAGAAATTTGATCTCCAGCACAAAAGACAAATTGGTTCCAGACAGGGAGAAAGAATTTTTAGCGGCATTTTTAAGCCGATTTGCCTGTTCCCGGCCCATACGGCCTTTACTGGATTCTTTAAGTATTCGTGTAAGCTTTCTGATGTCTATTTTCTTGATATCTTCAGCCGTGGGATACAGGGAGAGCAGTGCCCTGCTAGCAGCACCGAAGATGTCGGAGAAGTGTTCGGTGTATTCAGGGAAGACAAGATCCAGCAATGCTATCAAGCGTTGTTTTTCAGCGATAAATGTCTGATTGCATTCATATCTCAGGCGTGTCAAATTCCGCAACTGGCGCACTTCGTCATCTGGAACGGCAGAAAATTTGGGATCGGCCTCTCGCAAGATATTGGCAATGAGTTCAGCATCGGCGGAATCGGTTTTGGTACCTCTGATTCCCACGTTCCGTCTTGCAGCAGTCATGAGGGGGTTGATCAATCGGATCTGGAACCCCTTAGAGCCAAGGTAATGGTAAAGCACCATCCAATAATGGCCGGTGGCCTCCATGCCAATGAGCAGATTTTCATTGGAGAAGCCGACCTGTTTGATTTTGGTCATGAGCAGATCCAAGCCTTCCATGCTGTTAGCAAACGAGAAATTTTTAAATACTCTTTGTCCACCATCATCCAGAAGGGCTGCGACATGTTTTCGTTTTGCAATGTCAATTCCCAGGGTCCACATTTTTGTTTTACTCCCTTTCAGTTGAGTAAAGCTGTTCAATTGGGGGTGACGCCGATGTACACAGCCTCGCTGCTAAATCAGTGCAGATGCGCGCATCAAGCGGTAAGTGTAATAAACCGGCATCGGCGGTCTTTAGAAGAGGACATCACCTCAAGGAGGATAAAGCCGAACCCCGGCAGCCTTCCTGCTATTATGGCCAAAATAGCATTGAAAGGCAAATGTCTCGGAAAAGCCGCAATCGCTGCGATTGCGAGCCCCAAGGCGTGTAACTGCCTGGAGAAAAACAAGGTGTTGAAAAAGGCTGAGGCCTTTTTCAATCCCAATTTATAAATCTTTATACGAGGAGGTCTGCATGGAAGAATTCAAGAACATTCTTTACCCGGTAGCATTAACCGACATCTCCAAAAGGGTTGCTCCCTATGTGGTAACGCTGTCAAAACAACTGGACGCAAAAGTCCATTTGATTCATGTGCTGCGC
>JAIVHE010000552.1 GCA_020201255.1 Desulfobacteraceae bacterium | reverse complement strand
GAAAGCCATCTGGGCCAAACCAAAAGAAGAGGTCACAGAAGAAGAGCATGAAGAGTTTTACAAACACATCAGCCATAACTGGGACAAGCCCCTGGAAATAATCCATAAAAAATTTGAAGGGGTAACCGAATATGATGTGCTGATGTACATCCCTTCCAAGGCGCCCTTTGATCTGTTCCGGCCCGAGCGCAAACACGGGATGCAGCTGTATTGCAAACGCGTTTTTATCATGGATGACTGCAAGGAGCTGTTGCCCGACTATCTGGGATTTGTCCAGGGGGTTGTGGATGCCCCGGACCTGAACCTGAACGTGAGCCGGGAAATTCTCCAGGAAGACCGGCTGGTGCGCAACATTCAAAAGAACCTGGTCAAAAAGATTTTTTCCACCCTGGAAGAGATGGACAAAGAAAAATATGAAGAATTTTACAATGAATTCGGCCAGGCCCTGAAAGCCGGAATTGCCACAGATTTTGCCAACAAAGAGCGCATTGCAGCCCTGCTTCGGTATAAAACCACCAAATCCGGTGACAAATACGTGACCCTGGATGAATATATTGAAAACATGAAAGAGGACCAGAAAGAAATTTTCTACCTCACCGGCGAAAACCTCACTTCTCTGATGAACTCCCCGCTGCTGGAATCTTTGAAAGCCAAAGATTATGAAGTGCTGCTCATGGTGGATCCCATAGATGAGTGGGTGACCCAGTCCTTGACCGAATACAAGGAAAAGAAGCTCAAGAGCGCTGAAAAAGGCGATCTGGATGTGGAAAAGGTGGATGATGAAAAGAAAAATGAATATTCCGCCCTGCTGTCTTTTCTCAAGGGAAAGCTGGAAGACAAAGTAAAGGATGTGGTGGTATCCAACCGGCTCAAGGATTCCATCTCCTGTCTGTCCGGCGATGACTGGGGCATGAGCGCCTATATGGAAAAAATACTCAAGGCGTCCGGTCAGAAAACACCCGAGCAAAAACGGGTCATGGAGGTCAATGTCAGCCATCCGGTCATGGAAAAGATCAAATGGCCAAGGCCATATGATCGTATATATGGAAACACTGGGGTGTTCCCGGAACCAGGTGGACAGCGAAGTCATGCTGGGAAGGCTTCTGGCTGCCGGGCACACCCACACCCTTGATCCGGCTCGTGCAGATGCCATTGTGGTGAATACGTGCAGTTTTATTACCACGGCTGCTGAAGAAGCGGTGGATACCATCCTGGAAATGGCCCGTTTCAAGGAACAAGGGGCATGCAGCCGCCTTGTTGTCACCGGCTGTCTGGCCCAGCGGTACAAAGATGATCCGGATCTCACCAAAACCCTGCCCGAGGTGGATGTGTTTGTGGGTACTGGTGCATGTGATCAGATTGCGGATGTGCTTGAAAACAAAACACCGGCCGGCCTGACCCTGTTTCCGGACCCCAATGCGCGGACCTTTGCCGACCTGTCCGTGGACCGGGTCCTGTCCAATGATCCCCATGCCTATATCAAGGTATCGGAAGGATGCAGCCGGCACTGCACCTATTGCATTATCCCCAGCCTGCGGGGCAGGCAGCGGTCCAGACCCATGGAAGAGATCTGTTCCGAGGCCCGGTCCCTGGTGGCAAAAGGGGTGAAAGAAATCATTCTCACCGCGGAAAATACCACAGATTACGGCCAGGACCTTTCAGAGGACAGCGGGTTTCATCATGTGCTGGAAGCCCTTTCGGATCAGGTGGCCAGGGTGAATCCAGACGTCTGGATCCGATTTTTATACACCCATCCAACTTCTTTGACCCGAAAGATCGTCCAGGCTGTAAAAGCGCATGACAATATCTGTCACTATTATGATGTCCCTATCCAGCATGCAGATACCGCTATTCTTAGGCGCATGGGAAGGCCCTGCACCCAAAAACAACTGGAAACGCTGTTTTTCATGATCCGGGATCTTGATCCTGATGCTGTGCTGCGCACCACCGTGATCACAGGATTTCCCGGTGAATCCGAGGCCGCCTTTCATACCCTTTTGGATTTTATCCAGGAGGTGCAATTTGACCATTTAGGGGTTTTTGCCTATTCAGATGCCCCGGACCTGCCATCCCATGCATTGGGGCAGCATGTTCCGGCGGATGTGGCAGAACTGCGCCATGACACCCTGATGGCTGCCCAGGCGAAAATTTCCGAGCAGGTCAACCAGAAGCATGTGGGCAAAATCTATCCAGTGCTTGTGGAGGAAAACCCGGAGCCCGGACTGTTCATCGGCCGAACCATGTTTCAGGCCCCTGAGGTTGACGGGGTCACCTTTATTTATTCGGAAGGGCTTGCCACAGGCACCTTTGTTCAGGTAAAGATAACAGACGCATTTGCCTATGACATTGCAGGAAATGCAGGGGCGGTTTGCGAACCGCCCCTGAAATGACCCCAAAACTGCTTATGAGCATGATATTGCCGGAAACAAGGCATGAACACGGATTTGAAAACACAGATCATTGAGCTGGTCACACCGGACCTGGTGCAGGTGGAACAGGCACTGGAAGAAAACCTGGCTCCCAACCTGGAACTTGTGAAACAGATTGCCTCCCATTTGTTGTTCAGCGGTGGAAAGCGCCTGCGGCCTTTGCTTTTGATCCATGCAGCCCGTATGTGCAATTACCAGGGCACAGATGAAATTGTGTTTTCTACTATTTTTGAATTTTTGCATGCTGCCACTCTTTTGCATGATGATGTGGTGGATGGTGCGGATATGCGGCGTGGCCGGCCGGCTGCCCACACCCTTTGGCCTGCTGCGCAAGTGGTGCTCACCGGTGATTTTCTGCTTGCCCGTGCCCTGGACATTGCCGCAAAAACACAAGACCCCCGGGTGATTGCAGTCATCGCACAGATCACCCAGGCCATGTCCCAGGGAGAGATTAACCAGCTGGCCCAAAAGGGCAGAAAAGATGTGACAGAAGACCAGTATCTGGAAATTATCGAGCGGAAAACAGCGGTCCTGATACAGGG
>JAIVHE010000551.1 GCA_020201255.1 Desulfobacteraceae bacterium | reverse complement strand
AGACGGGTATTTTCAATGAAGGGAACATGTGTTTTGAGCAGCAGACGATAGCGGCGGCTGATTTCCTCAACCATCATCAACAGCTCCGGAATGGAAACGGCAAGTTCTTTACGATCCCCTTTGTCGTGGTAGTTTTCAGCAGCTGCCTTGATCAGCGCCAGGGCGTGCTCCTGCAGATGCCCCCACTGGGCGTTTTCCTTCAGCTGTTCGGCAATTTTTTGGTTCAGTCTGTCCCAGACCCGGTGATCGTAATCACCCCAATCGGCGGAAGCTGTTACCAGCCCCTCTTCCGGCAGGGGCACAGTGTTAGGGGAGGGTCGCCGCAGTGTCCAGCTTACTGCCGTGATCAGGAGAGCACAAAAGGCCAGCAGCACAACAAAATGCAGAATATAACCATAGTCGATCAGGGCGATCAGTCCGAACATACCCAGGATCAGCACAGGCAGGACCAGGGCAACAGCAAGCAGAGGCATGGCTGCCGGTGATAGTCGCCGAGCTGTTTTAATGCTGTTCAACAGGCGTTTCACAGATCTTTACCTTTCGGGCTTCGTTGAACGCCTGGTGATACATGCGTTTAAGTTCCTGCTCGGAGACGGCTTCTCCGTTACTTTTGTGATAGAGATACTTGCAGGCTGCCCGACCGATGGCATAGGTCGAACAAAAGCTGACGACAACGGCCGCAGCACTGCCGACGGTTTGCCCATAAACCGGAATCAGTTTGGTCAGCAGATTCGACCAGGTGCTGATTGTGGGTAATGGCCTGGCGGCGTTGAAGCGCATCATCAAGCAGCAGGATGCCCGTGTGGACCAGCAACAGATGTTTGATGGCACCTGATCTGCGAATCCGTGCAAGGGCCCGGATCACTGCGCTTTGTTCGGGTTCCTCCGCCTTCATCACAACGATGGCGGCACTGGTTGCCTGCGCACAGGCGGCTATATCTTCGTCGGCATTATAGTCGGCCTCGGCAAGACCACGAGTATCAAGAAAACGCAGCAGCGGCTTTTCTGATGGAAAATCATAGCGACGGGAGCTCTGGGTACAGGGGCTGAAGCCATTGCCGATTTCAACATCCGAACGCCCTGTTATCGCTTGAATCAACGAGGATTTCCCCGCCCCGGTTTTGCCCAGAAGCCAGAGGGTGGGCAGACGAGCAGGAACAGCAGACGGTTTTTTAACGGCAGCTTTTTCAGGGGAGCTGATAAGTCGGCGGATACGGTAAAACGTTTTTTCCATTCTAAAGGAAATCCTCCCTGATCCGAAATATTATCTCCACCCCGATACACTTACAATATGTTGTACTTGTATCAGAGCAACCAATTTAAGACAAGAAGAATCCAGTTGTTCCGAGTTGCGTATTATCCACTGCATGGGTATTCACGGCCGTGAAAAATAAGCAACAGTACCTTCGTTTTTCAGGCACTTTTGACCTGCCATGCCTGAGGCGGGTTACACAGAAACAATCCTCTTCCTAAAACGGCTCCAACTTTTTACGGATCATTACATTGACAATATCCGGACCAACGGTTACGCTTGTGTAATTATGGAGCATATCTATGACTATATTTGGTAAAAACGGATTTGTCCGGCAGCAGGAAGTTGCGTTTGCAAAAAAACTGCTTGCCTGGAAATATGAAAACTCTGAGGCTGCTTTGCCCGATGAGGCAGAACTCCAGGCCCAGGCAGAAAATATTGTGGCAGATGCCCATGTGATTGCCAAAAAAAGGGGCAGCAATATTCTGGAAATTGTAAAAAAACAGATAAAGGATATCAAAAAATAAGGACGTTAAAAATACCTGGTCACCAGGGCAAACACGCTGTCCGGTGATTTGTTCCTGGGATTTACCGATGCACAGATGGCTGAGAAGCACGATTGGCATGATCCCATGGCCGGAGGCGGAGTGGCCAGGTATTTTCTCTGTCATTTGTTTGTCGGGGCAATAGAATACTATCTGAATTGGTTCCTTTTATCAGTTTGTTTGTTTTGCAGGGCATTTTGAAAGAGAAAATTAGGCAAAAGTCTATATGACAATAGAAGAAGCGGATTTGTGCCGCACCCAAGCCCTGATCAACCACGGGATCAAAGATTTTTCAGGCGCTTACATGGCGGTTAAATATGTGGCCGGTCACATGGACAAACACCCTGACACCATCGACGTCGACACGGTTAAAACATTGACCGGCGTCATCCGGTCGCCCCGGTTTGAACACCAGACGCAGTCGTATTTTCTGTTTAATGAAGCCGCCGGGGCCTTGAGCCGGCTTGCCGGCCGGGTCAAGGAACCGTTGTCAAAAAGCATCATCCTGGAACTCAACGATATCCTGTCTACCTCTCATGGAAAACGCCTGCGGGCGGTGAACCTGGCCCTGGGAGAGCTGCCATGGAAACCGGCGGCATCCGATCCTTCGGTCATTGATACCCTGTCTGTTCTGCCGGTAGATCTGAACAGGCTTCTGCCCGAGTCTGCGGCAGCGTTGAAGCAAACCAGATGGCAGGGCCGGAGCCTGATCATCAAAACATCCGGCAGCGCCTGTCTTGTGCTGAAATTTGCCACCAGTGCCGACAATATCACTGATCTGGCCCGGGAAGCAGACTGGTTCACCAGACTGCAGTTCCCCAGGGGAGATATGGCCGCCAGCGGCTTTGATACGCCGGTGCCAATTGAACACAAAGGGTACAGG
>JAIVHE010000246.1 GCA_020201255.1 Desulfobacteraceae bacterium | reverse complement strand
ATTCTAGTTTTTGCATTCCAGACAATATATGAAAGCCATCAGTACTCAGCTAACAGCTAAAAGCTAACCGCTAACCGCTTTCAAGCTTTGTTGTGCCCGCCAGGGCATGGGTGTTTAACAAAATATATATCTTACATAACCTATATCAAACCGCTGTACAATGCAAAAAAAGATTCGAAAAAAGCATAAAAAGGGTGTTGAAACCGTTCAGGATTTGACCGGTTTATAAATCTGCTTCATTTTCAATAGCAAATATCCTGATCCACAGGGCCAGGTTTTACATGTTGAAATAAAATTTTCAGGTTTTGTTTTGTCAGACTTGCCTGATTCTTGCCTGATTCTGTGTTTTTGACCTGTGTGACATTATCACTTTTTTTGGTCCTTGTATGTAATTCGGGCAATACTCCAACAGTCCGATTCAATCAGACCCTGAAAAATGCTTCTAAAATATCTTTTTGGTTTATCCTGTGGCGGCAAACAACTCCATTTGTCCAGTGTTTTTCTTTCGGGGTTTTCTCCTCAAACCAGCCATTTCAATCAGTAAGGTTGCTATGGTTGTTAGCGTCGAGCGGAAAACAACGCCATTTTGACTTCTGACCCTTGTTTGTTCAAGGCCCTCACGCTTTTTCATCAGGTTGAATGGACGTTCACAATTTTTCCGAATCGCAATGGATTGTTCAGATTCGGCATGAAATAGCGGCATCGGTTGAAAATAGCCATCGTCAAAACCAATGGTTCTTGATTTGGTGCACCCGGATTCGATTGGACATTCTCCAGAAGATGCAGCACATCCGAATTCATGTCCTTTGTCGGAGGTTCCCAAGTTCATCATCGGGATCTCACAAAAATTGTGGCACAGAACCCGCACCGGAGATTCCAAAACGTTTTCAGGAATCTTTGTTTTTTCAGATGCCGGTGCCACCACATAAACCCCTGTTTCCTGAAGAACCGATCCGTCACTGTCATGATATGCCTGGTCTGCTGTTATCAGTTTTACATCTATGCCCATGGCCTGGGCAAGCTTGATCAGTGGCTTCAAAAAAAGGCTGTCATGATGGTTTGCTGCACCAACAAGGGAAATCAGAGGAAAAGAATGGCCGGTGGATGGATTGATAGCTGTTAATGTATGAAGCCTGTAGCCCACAACGTAATGTGACTTATCCCTCTTGTTCCGGCGTGTTCCGCAATCACAGTCCAGATCGGAGTAGATGCGTATCTTATTCCGGCCGACTTTTACTGTACACAGGGGATATTTCACCTCTGCAGGAAGTTCGGAAGAATCGATCCCATGTATCACTGCATTTTCAAGGCATCCGGATTTATAAAAATAATGAAGGAAATACAGCAGCAGATTCATTACCTGTTTGAACGACAAACTGCCCCTGAAGTGACACAACTCCGTATGATGTGCCTGGATCTTGCTGCTTAACGAAAGTCTTGCAAACCTTCGGTTCTGCTTACAATCCCTGCCAAAATAATCGTCCGAACAGAATTTTCGGTAACTGATCTCCGGATATTTTATGATTTTCAAAAGCTCCATTCGTAACAGTTGATATGGTTTGATGAAGCGATGAGGGGCAGAGTAATTTGCTGGTGAGATGAGGCTGTCTATGATTTGATCATCCAGAAGCGCATCAATGATTTTGAGTTCTTCATCATGGATTTCTGGATAAGACTTTTTGAGTGCACCAAAACCGAAGATGTCGTCGTGATAAAAATTGTCTATGTAATCAGCCATTTCTGCAAGATTTTTAACACCTGTTTGTGGAGTTTGCTTTGAAATGCCGGTAAGCTCTTCTATGGGCATATCCAGTGACTGATCATAATCATAGTCATTCAAAACTTCATCCATGACCTGCTTGGTCAATTCTTTTTTGATTTTCCTGGTCAGTTTTTTCCAGCCGGGGTAGTTTGTTTTAAGTTGCTTTACCACGATGGTCCTGATATGTTTTACCT
>JAIVHE010000550.1 GCA_020201255.1 Desulfobacteraceae bacterium | reverse complement strand
GCTAAAAAACCCCTCGGAAGCCACCATGCACAAAAAGGAGATGACCTCATTCTGGCAATGGATTTACATGGGAAGCGTGGGTGTAAGTCAGTTGTCAGCTGGGATGCCAATTCCGGTAAAACCCCTGAAGAACTGTTGTACCGACTTGAAACCCTGCCGATGATTGCAGAACAGGAATGGTGCTGTGCAGCAAAAGATATCAGCAATGCCGGTATCCTGGGCACGGTTTCCATTTTTCTGGAAAATTCGGGAAAAGGGGGGGAAATTTTTGTTTCCGCCATCCCAAAACCTGCTGATATTGATCTTATAGACTGGCTTTGCTGTTTTCAGAGCTTTGGGTTTATCCTTGCGGTCAGACCGGAACATTCCAAAAAAGTACTGGCATTGTTTTCAAAACGGAACATTGATGCACAAATTATTGGAGAAGTCACTGATACAGACCGGGTAGTCCTGGATTTTGAGCACACCTCGCGGGTGTTGTTTGATTTTAATACCGATGAGATAACAGGTATCCGTTATAAGAAACAGCCTTGAAGCCTATGTACCAAAAATTATTCATACAGGGAGAACGCGTATCATGTTTATTGACGGAAAATGGAAAAAGGCTGAAAACAATGCAACATTCGATGTCCTGAATCCTGCAACCGGTGAAATCCTCGCCAAGGTCCCTGATGCAACCCATGAAGACATTATGTCTGCCATCAACGCGGCAGACAAAGCATTCCCTGTCTGGTCGTCTTTGACAGCGTATCAGCGGTCTCATTATTTATATACGGCCTTTCAACTGATGATGGATAAAAAAGAAGACCTTGCCCGGACCATGACCCGGGAACAGGGCAAACCCCTGGCTGCAGCCCGCAATGAGGTGCAGTACGGGGCGGATTTTTTGTTATGGTTTGCCGAAGAAGCCAAGCGGGTTTACGGGCAGACCATCCCTTCCGCAAGGCCGGATCAACGATTTATTGTGGTAAAGCAACCCCATGGTGTGGTGGCTGCAATCACTCCGTGGAATTATCCGGTGTCTATGATTACAAGAAAACTTGCCCCGGCTCTGGCAGCCGGATGCACTGTGGTACTGAAGCCGGCTGAGGCAACCCCTCTTTGCGCCATTGAGATGTTCAAATTATTTGAACAGGCCGGACTTCCCAAAGGGGTGGTAAATCTGGTCACAAAACTGGATCCCGGACCAGTGGGCGAGCAGTTTGTGTCCAACCCGGTTGTCAGAAAAGTAACATTTACCGGTTCCACCAAAGTGGGAAAAATGCTGGCAGGGAAGGCAGCCGCAGAAATGAAACGAATTTCCCTTGAACTTGGCGGCCATGCCCCTTTTATTGTGTTTGATGATGCAGACCCTGTCCATGCAGCCAAGGGCGCAGTACTGGTAAAATTTTTAAATACGGGACAGGCCTGTATCAGCCCGAACCGGATCTTTGTTCCCCGTCATATGGTGGATGCCTTTAGTGCGGAGTTCAGCAGCCGTGTGAATACGATGAAAGCCGGCAATGGAATGGACCCGGGTGTCAAGATCGGCCCACTTGTGGGACCGGATGCCATTGCAAAAGTGGAAAATCAGGTGGCGGACGCCTTGAAAAAAGGCGCACGCCTGATTACCGGGGGCAAACGCATTATGGACAGCCCGCTTGAAAAGGGATATTTTTACGCGCCCACAGTGCTGGTATATACCCAAAGCACTTCCCGCGCCATGAGGGCATTCGAAGATCTCAGGTTCGGTATTATCGGCATTAATGATATCAACCCGACTTCTGCCGCCGCCCCCTTTGGCGGAATCAAAGACAGCGGTATGGGAAGAGAAGGGGCAAAAGAAGGCATCAATGAATACCTGGAAACAAAACTGGGGGGATTTTCCATATGAAAAGCAACGGCCCGGGCCATGACCGGAACAAAACGTAGCTGTATTTCTGATGCTATGCAGCGCCCTGGGTAAAAACCGTCGTTTTTTTACCAAAAATCATCCTTTGGACGATTTACATAATTGACCGCCCCCTGATACGGTGCATGACGTTGAAGAATTTCAAGTGCAAGGCGGCAAGAGCTTGTCAGAAACCTGAACATACTCATGAATGCAGGAGGCAAAATGTTTCAATTTCAAAAAGAACAAATCGTGTGTGAAGTTGGGGGGGTAAAATTCGGCGGACAGCCAGGAGATTATCCAACCGTTGTGTGTAACTCGATATTTCAAAAAGGAGATAAGGTTTTTTCCGGCAAGCGAAAAGAAGGGTTTGATGAAAAACTGGCAGCAACGCTTTTACAGACCCAGGACAAGCTGAGCAACGAAACGGGCGTTCCGGGAATGGCTGATATTGTTGCCAACACGGGCAAAGAGTTCAAAACATTTATCGACTTTGTTGTAGACAATTCAGACATGCCCTTCTGCATCGATGCCTGGACATTAAAACCAAAACTGGAGGCGGCAGCCTATTGTGCTGAAAAAGGGCTTCTTGACCGCATGTTTTATAACAGCATCACGGTATGGGAGCAGGATATTGATACCGAAATCAAAGAAATGGCTAACATCGGTGTCAAAAGTGTTCTTTTGGTTGCTTTTGATCAGGAGGATCAAAAACCCACAGGCAGAATAACCGGGACACAAAAGCTTTTGGATGCCATTGAAAGAAACGGGGCAAAATTTGAAAATCTTTTTGTGGATACCTCTGTGATGAACGGCCCTGCCACAGCCCTTTGTTCTCTTGCCAACAAAATGATCAAGGAAAAGTGGGGATTCCCTACCAGTTCCGCACCATCCAATGGATCCTACATGTGGAAAGAGGCCCGTGAAAAATGGGGATTTAAAGGGTGGTCGGCAGCAGATGCCGCACTTGAGTCTCTGGCTGCATTCATGCACCATGATATGATTTTTTCC
>JAIVHE010000549.1 GCA_020201255.1 Desulfobacteraceae bacterium | reverse complement strand
AATTGTTTCATCAAATTTTGTTCGTCCTCCATCCATTGAGTGCATCATCTCGATTATCATCTTAACCGCTGTCAGATCTTGTTGATAATTTTCGTGCAACAGGTTTGAGATCCTCTCACGCACCCTGTGCTCGGTCTCGATCACTGCTACCGCCAGGGCCTGCAGTTGCCATGATCTCTTTTCCGCCTCCGCAGTTTTTTCGGCCACTTTTTGCTGCAAAGTTTGGGTCTGGTTTTGCAGTGCATCTTCAGCTTTTTTCCGTTCGGTGACTTCCACTGCTGTATTCAAAACACCTTTTATGGAACCCTTTTCATCTCGAATGGGACTAAAACAATAGTCAAAGTAAGCCTGGTCCGGTTTTCCGAAGCGGGCGAGCATAAACGGAGCATTTCTGTAATAACAGGCTTCCCCCTGAAGCGCCCGCTCTATTTTGGGTTTGATATTTTCTTCCGCCTCCCGCCATACTGCAAAGAATGATTGGCCAAGCGATTCGGGTTTTCTGCCGAGAAGTGGACGGTAAGCGTCGTTATATGCGCAAACAGTGAGATTAGCGCCCCAGAAAAGGATAGTGGGAAAAAGGTTGGCTAAAAGTGAGTTGACATGGTGTTGCAAGCTCAGAGGCCAATTTTCAAGAGAGCCAACTGGTGTTTGTGACCAGTCAAATTCCCTGATTTTTTTCGCCATCTCGGATTTATCAAAAATAATTGATTTCATAATCATGCCTGTTGAGACTAAGGCCCTTCGTATTGTTAAAATTGACGTAATGCAGCATTGGTTAGTGTTCTGCATTCTTGTCTAATCATTTTAATACCAAGTTTATATTAAGATTAGAATTAATGGAAATGGGGGAAATCATGTATTTTTGCCTTATGATTCAACCATCTTGCAACTATAAAACAAGAATTTAAGGGAAACTTGATAGCGGACGGTGTGGACATTGTATTACCTTGAAAAAGTATCCAGGGCCTCTTGGAGAAGTTCATGGATTTCATTCAGCCAGTTGAGAACATCTTCCGGAGCTTTCCCTTGGACGCAGAGGTTCCTGATCATGAGGACCAGGGGAGGCATAAGCTTCAAATTTCTGACAGTCTCCCAACTCATGGCCTCATCTGTATGAAAAAG
This sequence comes from Desulfobacteraceae bacterium, assembly GCA_020201255.1. Taxonomy (GTDB): domain Bacteria; phylum Desulfobacterota; class Desulfobacteria; order Desulfobacterales; family Desulfobacteraceae; genus Desulfotignum. The sequence continues at coordinate 837 of JAIVHE010000549.1, read as the reverse complement.
GACCTTTTTCCATCCAGAGAACCCAGCATTATCAGCCACTGAAGCACGGAAATTTATCCAGGCACCTTGCAGATCAGAAAGAATTGTTTTTTCATAGCCGGTTGATTCTGTGTGAAAAGGCATACCATCATCCTCCATCAAAAATCCACCCTTTCCTTCAGTTCTTTTCCACATTTGAAAAATGGAAGTTTTTTGGATGAAACCTGGACTTTTTTACCGGTTTTCGGATTTCGGCCGGTGTAGCCTTGATATTCTTTGATGGAGAAGGAACAAAATCCCCGAATCTCAACTCGCTCACCTTTAACAAAGGCATCAATTATGCTGTCAAAAAAGATTTGAACTACTTCCCTGGCTTCATATTTGGTTAAGCCGGTTTTTTTATGTAAGGCCTGAATCAAATCAAGTTTATTCAATTGGTTTGCTCCTGTTAATGGTTTTGGTCCAGGGGTTCATTTAACGATTTTGGAATGAATTTTCAAGCCGAATTTGAACTTTCCGTATACGGAAACTTCATTATTTTTTTGGGATACACTTTCAGAAAAGAGTTTCAATTCCCCCTTCTCCCATATATTGTCGGAAAAATATAGACAGGATTAATTTTCTTGGTTCTCGGGGGAGGACCTGCTAAGGGTGGTTTCCATTTCTGCTGACGTGGGGGAAAATGGACAGGTCAGTGCTGTTGTGGTCTGTTTGGAGAATAGGCACTGACTGGAAGGTTGAAGTTTTTAATGGTGCTGAACCAGGCCATTAGGTGGTTGATTCAGGTTTCTTTTATTGAAGAATACCATGTGTCTTCTTGAGAAATATGGGCTTCGTCAACATCTAAGATAGGATAAT
>JAIVHE010000245.1 GCA_020201255.1 Desulfobacteraceae bacterium | reverse complement strand
GTACGCTGACCTGCTGTTTCATCTCCTATCCGCCTGCCTTGTTTTCAGCGCTTTTTGAAACTATCCGCAGGGCTTTTTCCAGGGACAAAAAAGATTTCAACCAGATTATCGATGAGATTGAAAACCTTTCCAGCATCAAGCGGGGTAAGGGAGACCTGGCCCTGGATGCAGAATCTCGTAAAATAAACAATGATTTTTTGAAGATGGGAGTTGAAATGGTCGTGGACGGCTATGACCGGTATACCATTTTCAAAACCCTGGAGCGCAGATATGACAGTTTTCTGTCGGCCCGGCGGTCCCAGGCGGAACTGGTCAACACCATGATGAAACTCATGCCGGTCTTTGGATTCGTGGGTACCATCATCGGCCTGATCAATGTCCTGCACCACATGGGATCTCCTGAAATGATCGGCAAAGGGGTAGCCCTGGCACTGCTCACCACCTTTTACGGCCTGCTCTATGCCAATGTTCTGGTGCTGCCCATGTCCAAAAAACTCACGGAACAGACCCGGCAGGATTCCATCGAACTGGCCCTGATCATTGAAGGTGTCCTGGACATTGCCGACAATGTCAATTCCAAACTCATCCGGTACCGTCTCCGATACTGCATCGGTGAGTTTTTTGAAGATGACAGCACATATGCCGGTGTTATCCCCAAGACCCGAAAGGCGCCGCAAAAAATCTCCGGCATGGAACTGCCCCTGAAAAATGGGTTTGTCAGGTGATTCGCCATGACATCTGATACCCTTGTAAGGAACCTGAGAACAGAGCTGGAGATGTCTGAAAGAAAGCGTCTGCGCTTGCAGCGAAGCCGGTTTCTAAAAGATTTTGAGCCCGAAGATACCAGCCTCTGGACCATGCTGGATCTGATGAGCCTGATATTGATATTTTTTATCATGCTCTATACCGTCCCTGCCCCGACGGCAACATCAAAAATCAGTACAAAAACACAGCAAGCGGTTCCAAAAATGGTCAAAAAAGCGGTATCTTTGGATACTGCCCTGCCCGGGAATGCCCTGCTCGGCAATGACGACAGGTTCGGGAACAACGACACGTTCATCAATGATGGCAAGTCGAGAAACGATGGCAAGCTCAGTAATGACGGCAAACTGAGAAACGATGGCAGGTATCAAAACGCACCTTGCCATGGCCGGCACAGACCTGTCTGATTATGATATCAGGATGACCCGGGACCGCATCAAACTGATCATCGGTGAAAACATCAGTTTTCCTGTGGGCAAAGCAGAGCTGCTGGATCATATCAAAGGGCCTTTGGCAAAAATAGGAGAAGCCCTGTCCGGGGAACAGGGATTCCGCATTGTGGTGGCCGGCCATACAGACACCACCCCTATCAATACGCCCCGGTTTCCCTCCAACTGGGAGCTGTCTTTGGCCAGGGCATTGGGTGTGGCCAAATTTCTCATGGCCAGAAATGTAAATCCTGCCCGGATTTCAGTGGAAGGTTTCGGCCCTTACCAGCCGGTTGCTTCGAATACCGACCCGGACAGCCGCAGGGCAAACCGCCGGGTAGAAATTTCCCTGATACAGGATGATTCCATTTGAGCAGAAAGACACAGCGGCAAGACGGTTTCTGCTATAAAACGGCCCATACATAAAGACAGCGGAATAGAATAACACCCATGCCCTGGCGGGCACAACAAAGTATGAAAGCGTTAGCCGGTGGTAACAGCAGGGAAAATTTTGTTTACTGGAAACGAATAATTGCGTACTAATAGCTAACAGCTAACGGCTAACAGCTAACGGCTAACAGCTTTCATATAAAAGTTACCAGGCTCCCACCGGACGGACGGCAGGATCGGCATTGATGAATTTTTGAAGCGCTGGAATGTCTTTTCGGGCATTTGCCCGGTCGCCATACCTGCCGGAACGAACCAGGTACCAGGATCGTTGTTTTTTGTCTTTCAGAATCAGAATCTTTGCATCAAATCCATTTTCAGTAAGTTTTTCATGTAAATTCCGGGCATTTTCCCGGTTGAGAAAAGCTCCGGCCTGGAGGGTATACATAGGCTTTTCAGCTCCTGCCGCTGTTTTTTCATCAGCTCGCATGGAATTTTCCCCGGACTGGCCTGTGTCTTCAGTCGGGTCTGTGTCTTCAGTCTGGCCTGTGTCTTCCGTCTGGCCTGTGTCTTCAGTCTGATTTTCGCCCCCAGCCAGGTTCGCAGCCCCTGAAGCGTCTGTTTCTGCCAGTGAGTCTGTCTGTGCCGGTGAGTCAGTCTCTGCCGGTGAGTCAGTCTCTGCCGGTGCGTCTGGCTCTGCCGATGCGTCTGCCTGTGTCCGTGCGTCTGCATCAACGGCATCCCCTGTGCCGGATGGCCGGAGGCTGGCCAGTTTTTCAATGGCATAGGAGGTCTGGCGGTCTATTTCTATGGCCATCTCATAAAGCGCAATGGCCTCGTCCACCTGGCCGGTGTGGGCAAGCAGGTCTGCCTTGTAACAGATGGCCCAGTAAAAATCAGGAGAAAGCGATATGGCTTTGGTCAGATCGGAGACGGCATTTTCAATTTTGTCCAGTTTGGTCATGCACAATGCCCGGTTAAAATAGGCCACCGCATTGTCAGGGGTAATTTCAATTTCCCGGTCATAATTTTCTATGGCTTTTTCATAATTTTCCCGGTAAAACCATATCACCCCCAGGTTACTGTAAACCCCTTTTAAATTGGGGGAAATATCTCTGGCAGTGTTTTTAAAGGCATCTGCATTCTGTGGATATACATCGATGAGATCTGAAAATGTGTCAATGGCCTGCTGGTATTCGCCCTGCTTGAATTGAAAAACACCTGTTTCAAACAACTCTTTTTCAAGCAGTTCATTTTTTGTCTCAGCCCCTGCAACGGGGCACAAAAACATGGCAGCGATTATAAAGTATATGATATTTTTCATCAAACCCCTCCTGTTACATAAAAACGATCACACATTAACCCCAAAGATACAGGGTTTTCTTGACTTTTACCAGTGAACTACGTAATATTTTTTCTTTTCCAAGGTGATACTTATGTTTACACGTATAAAAAAATATTTTCAAAAGGCAAAGCAGGAAATCGACAAAGAATATGCCATTCCTGCTTCTGATACTGACAACACAATACAGAACAGATCCATGGACGACGGATCGGAGCCGGTGCTGCCCAAACTATGGACCGGCATTGATCTTGACGGGACGCTGGCCCGTGACAACGGGTTTTCCGGTATGGACTGCATCGGAGAACCGGTTCCTGCCATGCTGGCCCTGGTACGAAAAATGCTTAATAACGGCATACGGATAAAAATATGTACCGCCAGGGCAGGAGACCCGGAACAGATTCCCATCATCCGGCAGTGGCTCAGGGACAACAACCTGCCTGAACTGGAAATCACCAATACCAAGGATTATCAGATGCAAAGACTGTATGATGACCGCTGTATCCAGGTAGAAAGAAACACCGGCCGGCTGATTGTGGACAATTAATGCAAAGGCAAAGGGAAAAGACCAAATGAGATTCATATATTACATTGCCGTGATCATGCTTGTTTTTTCCGGCCTGGCTGTCTATGGCCTGTTTGATACCCGCATTGACATATCAGAACCCTTTATTTCCGTCAATGACCGGATCATTTCCAAAACAGAATTTGAAAAAATGTCCCGCAGAAAGCCGGCATATATGAGCGAAGCGCAGTTTGTTGAATCGATCATCGACCAGCAGCTCATGATCCAGGAAGCCATCAGAATGGATATCCACAAGGAGGAATCTTTCCGGGATGCGGTGGAAACTTTTTATGAGCAGTCTTTGATCAAAATATTACTGGACCGCAAACTGGATTCTCTTTCCGTTGATGTGACAGAAGCTGACATCACAAAATTCCGAAAATGGACCGGATACCGGCTGTTTTTAACAAAATTCATTTATCCCGGCATGAAAGATGCCTTGGAAAAAACCAATGCAACAGAGCAGAAAGTTGCAGCTGATTTTACGGCCTTGTCTGACCATGTCAAGTTTGCCGCACTGCACATGGAAAAAGGAGAATACTCCCGGCCGAAACACAGGGGCATGCAGGGCGTTGTGGTATACAGACTTGATGACATACAACCTGTCACGGCCACGGATACGGATGCTGATCCGCCTGAATCCTATGATACCCAACAAATCAAGCAGCTTCTTCAGGACATGAAAAAAGAGCAGCTTCTGGAGGAATGGACCCGTAACATTCGGCAATCCGCAGACATCTGGAGGAAAAAATGAACACCCACCCCCATCACAAACGCAGAAACTATTTTGTCAACAAAGAGTTCCAGGGACGGTATATTTTCAACTATTTTATTCTTGCCACCATCGGCAGTATTTTATTCATGGGGGTATTCAGCTTTTTTTCATCAAACACCCTTTCCATTACCTATGATAATTATCATCTCCAGCTGGGGGTGACCCCGGGCATCTTATTTCAGAAAATATTGAGCACCCAGTGGGTGTTTGTCGTGCTGGGAGGCATGGTTGTGGTGTTTGTCACACTGATGCTGACCCACAGACTGGCAGGCCCGTTTTTTCGATTCGAAAAAACCCTGGATGCCATGCTCAACAAGGATTTGTCAGATATAATTTTTTTGCGCAAAAAAGACCAGGGCAAGGCCCTGGCAAAAAAACTGAATGCCTTTAACCATATGCTGGG
>JAIVHE010000244.1 GCA_020201255.1 Desulfobacteraceae bacterium | reverse complement strand
TGAATCGACCCACAGAAGTCTTCACAATTTTGAAATACGGGTCATCAAGGTGTTTGAAGACCGGATTGCCAAAACTGTTCCCACCACCATTTTCAACCAGGGAAAAAAAGAAACCATTACCGTGACGTTCCTGGATATCACCCTCCAGGATCTGAGAAACAGTGGTCTCATTCAGGAATACCGCAACGAACACAACCGGAACAAACACTATTTCAGTGAGAACGGCCGGATCGAGACATGGGTCCCGGAACAAAAAATGGAGCGGTTCTTATCGGAACAGACCGGTACCCTGACCTTCTCCGCCGGGCAGGTGCAGCAATATATGAAATACGGCTTCGATAAAATCAAGGCCACGGTATCCAAAAACAGGACCATCCGCCATGCCAGACAGGATTATTACGTGACCATCGGGGCGGATCTGTTCAGCAGGCATAAAAGCACCCCGGTGAAAATATCGTCATACAGGGACAAACTGTATATTTTCGAACCGGGCGAAGATGGTATTCTCCTGGGTGAAGCCCTTGCCTGTAAGCCGTTCGATGGCCCGCCGGTCATCAGGGATATCGATACACAGCCCGACGAGATCTCCCGGATGATCGATTTTCTGGAACAACGCAGCATGATTGTCGACCGGCCCGCCTTGATCGAAATCTATCACAGAGGCATCAATTTGAAACAGGCAAAAACGATTTACATTCAACATCAGCAACGATACGACACCTTCATGAAAAAAATGAGACAACCCCAACAGCAAAAAGGGAAGGCCCTGTTCAATGCATTTGCTCTGGATTGCCACAAGTCAATGCATGCCAATCATGTGGCCCCCTATGCCTCCCATGGAGATGTGACATGAAAGAGGATTTTATCAGTGACAAGCGCCGGATATCCTATCTGAGCGCAACCTACAGCCGGATTTACCGGGGCCAAAGTGTATTGATCGAGGGCGACTTCGGGGCAGGAAAAACAAAGTTCCTGCAATTGCTTCGTCCCAAAAAACTCCATGTCATATGGGTGGAATCCCTGTTCAATATTCATGAAACCCTGGCATCCATCCTCCGGGAATTGAACTATGACACCCCGGCCACATATCGCCGGACCCCCCAGTACCTGAAGATGATTTGCGGCCTGTCCAACTGCTTCATTATTATTGACGAAGCCAGTGATCTGGACACCCGGGTTTGGCCGTATCTCAAGCGGATCATCGATGCCGGAGTCCCGGTCGTGTTTGCCGGACTGCCCAAGGTCAGGACCTATCTGAGCCGCAACCATCCCGATATTCTCAGCAGGTTGAAAACCCTTATTTTATACCCCATCGTGGTGGAAGATTTCATCTTGGAATATAAAGACATCCAGCAGGAAGCCATCGAGCAGATTTACATGGCGGTCAAAGGCGATATGCGCAAGTTCCAAGAAATCTGCACCGACTGCCGGGACAGGGCAAAAGAATTAAAGTATCAGTTTGTGGACATCAATCTTGCCCTTGAATTTATATCCGATCTGCCTCCCCAGTAATCCATAAAAAACACCCGCACAACCTCATACAGGCCATTTGCCGATTTGCCGGCAGATGGTCTATTCTCATAGCTCTCATACCCTCATCCTAAACTCGTTATCTTCATTTGCTTTTATCATGTCTTCCGGGCGCTGAAAAAGTCATAATGTTTTGCAATTTGCTGTAATATTGGAGAAATCTTGATGGCGTTACACTATTTTGATTGTTGAACTACACAACGATTTGAGTATAACTAACTTGATTTAAAGGGAAAAATACTTCAACAGTCTGAATCAGTCAGAATGAAAAGCGTTACACTATTTGAATCTCATCATCCCTGGGGAAAAAACATGGCCGAGTCGTTCTTAAAGGTGCAAAACTGCACTTGGTGAAGCGGTTGACTGAATTTCGAACTAAGCTTGAAGAGCATCAAAAAAAAGTAGCGAAGAACTTACAAACACATCTTGATGAATCAAGAAA
>JAIVHE010000325.1 GCA_020201255.1 Desulfobacteraceae bacterium | reverse complement strand
ATCACCTTCAAAGCCATCCCTTACACTGTATGCCCGCTGAAACCCGGCTTGTGGCAATTGAATTGATTGACCGCCCAGGCACAGCGAAGACCTGAACGGCACAAAATCAACAGGGTCTGCATTCTTATGAAACCGGCTGGCAGCCATTTGCATAAAATCCGGGTTGGGCCGTATATGATATCGACGGTTGCGGACATCAATAATGATTGCGGAATCCAAGCTTTTTAGAGTGCGACAAAAAGCCCTTCTTTTGTTTTTTCGATCTGGTTTTCCTTTTTTAACCGATATGCATTGTCTGAGATTTGCTTGCCGGTAAGGCGAGTTTCTTGCTGTAATTCTTTGAAATTTATACCATTTTTGTGTTTTTTTATAACTTTTAGAAGCGTCATTTTGTTTGATTTTCGTGTTTTGGTTTTCTTTTTTGTTGCTGGTTTGGCAGGTTTGGGTGCGGGTTCCGGTTCAGGCTCCGGGACCGCGACTTCTTCAACAGAACAATTTTCTTTTCCAAAAATACCGATCAGATCATTGATCTGCTTTGAAAAATTTACAAATGAGGTCTTAAGCAGTTGCGAAGAATCTTTGTCAAGTTCGATGTTAATGGACAATTTCATTTTTCTCTCCTTTTTTGTAAAAAATTAAAATATCAAATGTAGTATCAGTGCTATCCAGATAAATCAAGACAGAGAAAAAAAACTTTCCAGTTGCCTGATTTTTTTTAAAAAGGATGATATAAAAGCCAGAGTATAGATATGACAAAAAAACAAAACAAAGGTGTACATGATTACCACTGAAACATGGGCGATTTCCTGCGGCATCGGCAGCGCTATGGCTTGGGGGGCAGGGGATTTCAGCGGGGGAATGGCTTCCAGAAAAGGCAATCTGCTCCGGGTGGTTTTGTTTTCCCAATTCCTGGGTGGGCTTTTTCTTCTGATGATGGCCCTGGCGTTTGCTGAAAAAATGCCGCCGGCAAGTCATTTGGTGTTTGGGGCGTTTGCCGGAATTTTCGGCAATATTGGATTGATCGCCCTTTACAGGGGCCTGGCCACCGGCCGTATGGGGATAGTGGCTCCTTTGTCCGCCGTGCTTACCGCCCTGGTTCCCATCGGATACAGCGCTTTTTATGAGGGGCTTCCGTCACTGGTCCGGTTTTCCGGGTTTGTGGTTTTCATGGTTGCGGTGTGGCTGTTGTCATCCGGAGATGCAGGGTTCCGCTTGACGATTCGGGAGCTGTTGCTTTCCACTGTTGCGGGCATCGGGTTTGGGCTGTTTTTTATTTTTATTGACCGGGCAAATGACCTGGCTGTTTTCTGGCCCCTGGTGGGGGCCAGAGTGGCATCTGTGCCTTTGCTGTTCTGTGTTGTTTTGATTATCGGCAAAAAAGCTGGTCCCCTGACAGGGCAGTGGCGTTTCATCTGGATTACCGGTGTGCTGGATGCACTGGGCAATCTGTTGTTTTCCGTCGCGTCCCACCTGGGCCGGCTGGATGTTTCCGCTGTTCTGGCCTCCCTTTATCCGGCTGCAACCGTTTTGCTGGCCTGGCTGTTTCTCAAAGAAAAGCTCAAGTTACAGCAGTGGATCGGGGTAGGGGCCGCCTTTATCGCTCTGATCCTTATTTCCGTGTAAACCAGATCCTGCATACAAGCCATGTGAAAGGGACGTTATGAACCAAAAACACAACAATACCGGAGATGAAACCATACAGATATACAGGGTTGCCGGGTATGCTTTTGTGTTAAATCTGTTTTTGGCGGTCATGAAAGCCATGCTTGCCTTTTTGTCGGGAAGCCTTGCCATTACAGCCAGTGCCATTGATTCCGGCACCGATGCCGTTGCATCCCTTGTGATCTATGGGGGGGTAAAACTGTCCACAAAAAAGACCCGCTCGTTCCCTTTGGGCTTGTACAAGCTTGAAAATGTGGCCTCGGTGCTCATTGCAATTTTTATTTTCATTGCCGGGTATGAGATTGTCACCAGTATTTTTTCCCCTTCCCGGGGAATACCCTCAATTTCCCTGCCCTTTGTGGGGCTGCTTGCGTTTGCCACCATACTGACCTTTCTTTTTGGACGGTATGCCACCATCATCGGGCACAAAACAAAATCCCCCACATTGATTGCCGAAGGCCGGCACCGCCATGTGGATGTGCTGTCCTCCCTGGTGGTCTTAACTGCGGCTGTGCTGGGATATCTGGGCGTTGACTGGACTCTGTGGGGTATTACCATTGACCAGATGGGGGCCTGCCTGATCCTAATCTTTATTGCCCGGGCCGGGTGGGAATTGTTATCCGACGGCATGCGGGTGCTGCTGGATGCGTCCATTGATTTTGCCACCCTTGACCAGATCCAGGATATCATAAAAAAAGAGCCGCTGGTCGACCAGATAACCGCTTTGTCCGGCAGGAATGCCGGGCGGTTTCAATTTATCCATGCCGCTGTCACAGTGAAGACCCAGGATCTTGAAAAGGCCCACCAAATCAGTGAACAACTTGAAACCAAAATCCGGAATCAAATTCCCCACATTGAAAAAATTACCATTTTGTTTGAACCGCAGCATCGAACCTTTGACACGATTGCCCTGCCCCTTGCAGATGAAACCGGACGGATCAGTCAGCATTTTGGCGAGGCCCCGCATTTTGCCTTTGTCAATGTCCGGCATAGGGACCAGACAATTGAAAAACAGGAGATTTTAAAAAATCCCTACACTACCACCCGGACCGCAAAGGGTATTCGTGTAGCGGAGTGGCTTGTGGACTATGGCGTGAACCATGTGGGGATGAAAGAGGATGTCTCCCACAAGGGACCTGGTTATGTGCTGGCAAACGGGGGGATTAAAATACACCTGCTTTCCTGTGATCAGCTCAACCAGGCTGTCTCTGAAATAACAGCCATGCCCTTGCGGGCACAACAAATGATAAAAGTATAAGCAGCCAGCCGTCAGGTAATAGCTTAAAACTTAACACTTTCATATAAACAGCCCTGCCCTTGCGGACACAAAAAAAATGAAAGCTGTCAGGGTGTAGCTCTTAGCTGTTAACTGGAAGCTGATGACTGAGTGCTGATGGCTGAAGGCTTTTGATGTCAGCGGTTTTTTTTGCAGCCGCCTCCTAAGCCTCTTCCGCCACCCATGCCCTGTCCGCCACCGCCGCCCATGCCGCGGCCTCCCCCGCCCATACCTCTGCCGCCGCCGCCCATACCTCTGCCACCCCTCAGGCCCTGGCCCGGGACAGGTGTCGGCGTGTCCTGACCGCCATTGGTCCGGGGTGTTGATTTTCCGGCATCAGGGCTTTGGGATGTTGATGCTGCAAGCGTGCCATTTTTGAATGCCTCCACTGCCTGGCGCACACTTCCCGCCTGTCCGGTATATACAGAAATATTTTCAGCCAAAAAGACATCCATGGCCTTGGGGCCGCAATTGCCGGTTAGAACAGCCCGAGCGCCTTTGGAAATAACAAAGCTGGCGGCCTGTATGCCGGCTCCGCTGCTTTTGGCACCATTCTCATTGGGATATGCCTGTGCATCCATGGTGTCGGTGTCAACGAGTAAAAAATATTCACACCGCCCGAAACGCTGATCGATTCGGGCATCAAGATCTTGGCCTGAGGTGCTGACTGCTATTTTCATACGTTCCTCCTTAATGCGTTTGCATTGTATGTCTGTGCTGGTTTTTGGTTACACTGCCATTTTCTCGGCAATGTCTTGAAAGTAAGTGGTAATGGGCGATGCTTGAAATTTTTCCTGGAAAGCCACCCCCATGTCTCCGCATTTTACCATCTCCAGGTCAAAGGGAATTTTTCCCAAAAATGTGATGTCATGGGCCAAAGCGGTTTTTTGGCCACCGCCGGCACCGAAAATATCAACCATCTGGTTACAATGGGGACAGGTGAATCCGCTCATGTTTTCAATGATCCCGAAAATTTCCATGTTCACATTTTTGCAAAAATTGATGGATTTGCGGATATCAGCCAGGGCCACTTCCTGGGGCGTTGTAACAATCACGGCTTTGGCATCCGGTATTAGCTGTGCAACCGTCAGGGGTTCATCGCCCGTGCCCGGTGGTGAATCAATGATCAGATAATCCAGATCTCCCCAGTCAACATCTCCGATAAACTGCCGGATGGCAGAATGTTTGACAGGACCTCTCCAGATAATGGCCTCATCCCTGTTGTGCATCAAAGATTCCATGGAGATGATTTTGAGATGATCCGAATAGGCAATGGGAACCATTTTTTGGGTATCATTTGTGTGCAGCATGCCGGATATCCCCAGCATATGGGGAATATCCGGGCCGTGCAGATCCACGTCCAATAATCCGACCCTGTGGCCCCCGGCTGCCAGGGCAATGGCCAGGTTGACGGAAACACTGGTTTTTCCAACCCCGCCTTTGCCGCTCATGACGAGAAATTTTTGTTTGATTTTGGTCAGGGATTGTCTGGCTGATTCATCCGGGTCCGGGCCCGGCATATGACTGGCAATATGGCTTTTATCATTTGATTTTTGTGTCATCTGTTTTTGCCTTTATATGATAGTTATTTGTCTGCAGCATCTGTATGCAATTGCGCTTGATATGGTACCTGACGCAACTTTCGGACTTCGGCGGTGATGAACCCTCCTGAATCAATCGACTCCGAAAGTTGCGCTATCTGATTTCATAATATAGCAAAGTTCATACCAACGGTTGATAGATAATATATTTCCTGTTATTTTAATGGGATGTATTGATAGGTACCGTTCGGATACCTGCCTTGTGTGTACTGGAAAGTAGCAGTCTTGCAATGGTTGTAATCAAGATCGCGTTTTTGCTTCACCAGGGGGCGGATATGTTCTGCCGTGATCAGAGAGCAGAGCCAAGGGGCGGGTATCGGTCAACAGAATAGGAGCGTGCATGCCATCACCCTGGATCAGACAGAACAAATAATTGACAATTTGCCTGCCTTATGTGCATAGTAACAAACCAAAAGACAATACAGTAACCCAAACATCAACACAGTAAATCCAATTATAAGGAGTCAGTCATGGCAGGTGTAAACAAGGTAATACTCATCGGTAATCTCGGGCGTGATCCGGAAATCCGGTATTCCCAGCAAGGGGTAGCGGTGGTGAATTTTCCCATTGCCACAAGCGAGCAGTGGACAGATAAAAATACCGGAGAAAAACAGGAAAAAACCGAATGGCATCGGATTGTGGCATTTGGAAAGCCGGCTGAAATCCTGGAAAAATATCTGTCCAAGGGCAGGCAGGTGTATATTGAAGGCCGGCTCCAGACCAGCAATTATGAAAAAGAGGGCCAGACCCACTATGCCACTGACATTGTGGTGATCAATTTTCAATTTCTGGGTGGCGGCAAGCCCGACAACCAGAGCGGCGGCGGATACCAGCAGAACAGCGGCTATCAGCAAAGCGGCCAGCAAGGCGGCCAGCAAGGCGGCGGCTATCAGCAGCAGGGTGGTCCGGCACCCGGCAACCAGAATTTTCAGGGCCAGACCAGTCCGGGCATGGGCGGCGGCCAGGCCCCTATTCCGGATGATGATATTCCGTTTTAATGACCAATGAAGCTGCCGGCAGTTCCGGCAATATTCATGATTTTCGATGTCAGCCAGTCTGGGGTTTTGTGCCGGGGGACGGGCATCAATTTCTGGGATTTTCCTTTCGCCACTGCCGGGGACTTTTGTACTGGCTGCCTTGGGCCCACATGCCGATGCGGCTTTTTTGGGCCCGGGTCTGGGCCGCCACATAAGGGGCCGCATCAAAATTTTTGGGCATTCTGCCCTGGTACACCGCTGCAAGCCCCATTTTTACCATTTCCAGGTTGATATTGGTGCCCCCGATAAACACTTCGGCCAGAATCCGGTTATACCCGCCAAGGCCATAGCTTTTCAATGTGACTGCCCGGTCTTTGATAAGGCGGCGTAAATACTGATGGGATTTTTCACTGTACGGTTGGCCGGGTCTGTACCTGCCCCCTGTTTCCGGGGCATCAATGCCCACCATGCGGATTTTGAGCGTCAGATCCATTCCCTGCACCAGCAAAGAATCACCGTCAGCCACCTTGATCACCGTAAACTGCCGGTCCGATGTGATCCGACCCTGGATTTCTTCTCCCAGTATTCTCGCATCATCCGCTTCCGGGGATGGTGCAATATTGGAAAAATGCTTGAATCCATCTTCGTCTGTCCACACAAATACGTCGCTGCTCACCTGTATGGCAAAGAGCAAAAATACAAGGCATGCTGTCAGATATCTGATGGATTTTTTCATTGGCCCCTTATGTGTTCTGGTTGCCGAGAAAAACAAGTATAACGGATCGCCCTTTCACAAACAATATTTTTATGACGTGTTCAATATTTGTCATAATGGATTATGCGTTATGAGCATCTTGGCGGGAGTTCTTGGTGGCGTCTGTCAAAATCAGGGCTGTCCAGTTGTTTTGTGTTTTTTCCCAGATCCGGACAAAACCGTACCCGTTAAAATGGGATACCAGATCCTTTGTTTCCCAGTCCCTGATGCCCGAAAAAAGGAGCATCCCCCCCGGTTGGAGGCGGCGGCGCATGAACAGCGCCAGATTTTCCAGGGTCGGTGTCCTCAGATTGGCGCAGATAATGCGAAAATTCGGGCCAATGTCCGGCAATGGATGGTCAAAAACCCGTATTCTGTCACTAAGCGTATTGGTAGCTATGTTTTTTTTCGCCTCACTCACGGCATTGGGGTCGATATCGCAGGCCTGGCAACGGTCCAGGCCTGCCAGACACAGGGCAATGGCCAGCACACCGGAGCCTGTACCGATATCCGCCCCGATGCCCTGGTTTTTTGCATCCACAAGACCGGTTGTGAAAAACAGATATTCAATGGCGGCCAGACACAGCCGGGTGGTGGGATGGTGGCCGGATCCAAAGGAGATGCCCGGCAGCAGCCGGATGTCCAGCTGGCCCGGACCGGCAATGCTGGGGATATCCGGTGGGATCAGAAAAAAATGGTCCGTGATCCGGACCGGTTTTTGAAAACTTTTTGTGACATAGGTATTGCCGAAAAGATCCTGGTAGGCAAGGTCCTGGTTGTTCACCAGATGTTTGAGAATGGTTTTGGCACAGGACAAAGATACCTGCAGCCGGGCGGCAATCTTGTGCACAAAAACCCGGGCGCTTACTTGGGTGTCGGCATTTTCCAGGATGGCCAGAATCGCATCCCGGTCAAAGTCCATCCTGTCGCACTCCCAGATATTCTTCGGTAAAATCAGTTACCAGGGCCATGGAGACCGGGATCAGCATTTCATGCATTTTGATATTGCTGGAATTGATGTCCTTGATGAGCTGGGCTGATAAAAGCTGGAGCTGGGTATAGATCTTGTCCATGTTCAGTGTGGGGTAGGCGGTTCCCTGGATGAAATTGGTACGCCCGCAGATATGGCTGGCACCGGCCGTGGAGGTGGGTATTCCGTAAATACGGCAGGTGATGGGCCGAAATTCATACAGCACGCACAGGTCATCAGATCCCAGCAATGGACAGCGCACCCGTTCCTGGGACATGCGGCCCACGATCTCCAGCTGGTCTGCGCCGCCTTGTACTTTTTTATAAGCGTTCCGCTTGAGCTTGACAAGTGCCCGGTCGGTTTTGTCAGCTGTTTCCAGAATGTCATTTTTGGCCTTGCCGGAAAAGTTTTCCAGAAATTTGGACTTCAGGTACAAGGCTTCAATCAGGGGCATATCAAAAATGGCGTAACAGCAGTCACTGCATTTTTCTCTGCAGAACACCTCTTTGGGATATTCCTGTTTGACCCGGTCGAATATTCCATCCACCACCTGAACCAGTCCTTCGTATTGTATGAAATGTTTTTGTAAATCAAGTGCCATGGGCAGTATCCTTTATTTTCCAATGCAAAAATGATTAAAAATAGTATCCAGTATATCCAGGGATGCGGTTTCCCCTGTTATTGTTCCCCGGACACACAGATAAATGATTTTTTCCCGCAGTTCTTTTATGCCCCTGTCATAAAGGGCGGAAACTTCCATCTTCGGAAGATCTGCACAGGCAGCCGGTAATTTGGGCATAGCAGGCCGGCTTGGTTTTTCACCCCCGTTTTTATCGTATACCAGATCCATTTTATTGATCACCAGGATGGTTTTTTTCTCCCGGGGGAACATTTTTGTAAATTCCATTTCAGATAAAACCGTTCCCGGTTCCACCAGGAACAATACCAAGTCTGCGTCGCTGATATGGTCTTTTGCCCGCTCAATCCCGATGATTTCCACCAGGTCGTCGGTATCATGAATCCCGGCGGTATCGGTGATCACAAAAGGGACCCCGTTCATATTCACCGCATCCTGGATGGGATCCCGGGTGGTGCCGGGCATGGCGGTCACAATGGATTTTTCTTTGGTCAACAGCCGGTTCATGAGGCTGGATTTGCCTACATTGGGTTTTCCGCAGATGGCAATACGGATGCCTTCTTTGAGAAAACAGGCATCTGCGTGCTGCTGGATGAACTCTTCGCACTGGCGTAGCACCGCATCAAGGATCTCTGTTCCCCGGGCTGTGTAATCTACCTCTGTAGCATCATCGGGAAAATCAATGCACACCTCCACCAGGGACAGAAGATGGATCAGCTGGTTCCGCAGATCCTGGATCTGCTGTTTCAAGGCCCCCATGTTCTGGGCCGCAGCAAACTTGAGGGCGGAGGCGGACCGGGCATTGATGATATCCGCCACCGCCTCTGCCTGGGTCAGGTCAATGCGCTGGTGTAAAAAGGCCCGTTTGGTGAATTCTCCCGGCTCGGACAGCCGGGCCCCTTTTGACAGCACAATTTCCAGAATCTGTTTGAGGACAATGGTGCCGGAATGGGCCTGGATTTCCACCACATCTTCCGCAGTATAGGACCGGGGGCCGTGCATGGGTATGAGCAGGACCTCATCGATGATATCTGCGTTGTCTTGCACATATCCGTGATACACCCGGTGGGATTCCAGATGCCCTGGTGCTGCTTTCCCTGTGCGGGTTCTGGAAAAAATCTGTGCCGCAATGTCCATGGCATCCGGACCCGAGATCCGGATGACCCCGATGCCACCGCTTCCATATGGGGTGGCGATTGCGGCAATGGTGTCATTCATATAAACCTATCTTTTAAAACGCTTTTTTCCGGCAAAGGAATTCTTTTTTTTGGGGAAGATGACCAGACGTCTGTAATAACCGTCCCCCATGCTCTGGGTTCTCACCTGGTTGTCATCCTTGAGGACCAGGTGGACAATCCGCCGGTCCTGGGCGCTCATCTGGTTGATGGTGGCCGGCCGCCCCGTTTTTTTGGCTTTTTCCGCCATTTTTATAGCCAGGTGGCGCAGGTTGGATTTTCGGGTTTCCGTATACCCTTCCACATCCACTTTCACCCGGACCCGGGCCTCGCTTTTGCGGTTGATGATCTTGTCGGTCAAAAACTGCATGGCATCCAGGGTCTGGCCTTTTCTGCCGATGAGGATACCGGCGTTCCCGCCGGAAATTTTCAAGGTCAGGTGGTCTTTGTCGGTTGCTGCATCAACCACTGCATCTTCTGTGATCAGGTCCGCCATTTTCTGCAACGTTGTTTTGCCCAGATCAATGGATTCCGGGGTCACATCCAGCACCG
This sequence comes from Desulfobacteraceae bacterium, assembly GCA_020201255.1. Classification (GTDB taxonomy): domain Bacteria; phylum Desulfobacterota; class Desulfobacteria; order Desulfobacterales; family Desulfobacteraceae; genus Desulfotignum. The sequence continues at coordinate 2,528 of JAIVHE010000325.1, read as the reverse complement.
GTGGCGTTTCTGCCTGTGTTTGCTCCAGTGACCGGTCGTCGGTAGCAGTTTCGGTAGCAGCCTCGGAAGTTTTTGGCCGGTCCCGGGGCTCATCTGCTTTTCCCCGGGGTTTTTGCCGTGGTTTGCTGCTGTCTGTTTTGGCCTTTGGTGGTGTTTCACTATGATCCGGTTTGGTTTTTGGCGCAGGTTGCGGCTGTTTTGGAACATCTTTTTGTGATTTCTCTTTTGCCGCTGCAGGGGAGGCAGCAGTCTGTACCGTATCGTCATCCTTGTCTTGTTTTTTTGGGGAATCCGGGGTGTTGAGCCGGGTGTCCTGCCCGAAGGCTTCATCCACCATGGACCGGATGCCTTCCATATCATCCTCGGATGTCCCCCCACTGTTCCGGGGAAGCAACACTTTTATCACCGCATCCTTGCGGCCCACAATTCCGAATATGCCGGATGCACCGGTTGATAGCACATCATATTTGAGTTCTTTTTTGGAAACAGACAACACTGAGCAGGCAGTTTTGATGGCAGCATCAACGTCTTTTCCACTGAATTCCCGGGTTTTTTTCATGGATTGCCTCCTGCTATTTGGAAAATTTCTTTTGGGTATAATACTGCTGGCCCATGGAAATAATATTGTTTACAAACATGTACAAGACCAGTCCTGACGGAAAATTGATAAACAGGACCGTCATGAAAATAGGCATGAGCATCATCATTTTGGCCTGCATGGGATCCCCTGCCATGGGGGTCATTTTCTGCTGTAACAGAAAAGATGCGCCCATCAGCAGTGTAAGCACCGGTATGCCGTAAGGTGCATCCATCAGGGGGATGGCAAAATCAAAATGAAACAGTCGGTCCGGGCCGGACAGGTCCTTGATCCAGCCCACAAAAGGGGCATGTCGCAGCTCGATGGCCTGGTAGAGCATACGGTACAATGCAAAGAAAATGGGCATCTGCACCAGCAGCGGCAGGCAGCCCGAGGCTGGATTTACCTTGTAGGTCTTATACAGGCCCATGATTTCCTTGTTCATTTTTTGTTTGTCATTCTTGTATTTTTCCCTGATTTCCATCATCAAAGGCTGGACCTTTTTCATCTCATTCATGGATTTGTAGCTTTTGGTGCCCAAAGGCCAGAAAATGAGCTTGATGAGAATGGTCAAAAGGATGATGGCCACCCCATAGTTGGGGATCACATCATGGATCACATTCATGGTGATGAGCAGCGGCTTGGCAAGGAGATCAAAAAACCCGAAATTGATGGCTTTTTTCAGGGAGTTGTCATACTGGCTGAGCACCTTGTGGCTTTTGGGTCCCATAAAGTAGACAAAGGGATATTGCCCCTGTGTTCCCGGATCCAGGCGGTCCATTTTCCACACCAGCCGGCTTGCGGCAATCTCATCTTCATACCGCAGCTTGAGATGGGAATCTGTTGTGTTGTCAGGTATGACAGCGGTCAGAAAATACCGGTCTGTGTAGCCGGTCCAGTCAACCTTGCCGAAAAAGGTATCCTGGTCTTCAATTTTCTTGGGTTTGATGGAGTGAAATTCATTGTCAATATAGGCTACCGGCCCCTCAAAGGCAAATCTGGAGCGCTTTTTGGTTTCTTCATCAAAAATGCCGGGGGTGGTGATTACCAGGGCATCATTTACCGGCATGCCTGATCCGTTCTGGATAACAATGTCACAATCTATCAAATAGGAATCAGCCCGAAAGGTATAGATTTTTTGCACGGTGATGCCATCGGGATTGGTCCATGAGAAAACAATGGATTTTTCGCCCCGGGCCAGCTGTAGATTTTTGGTATCTGTATCCGCTGAAAACACGGCATTGTCAAGTCCCTGGATGGTGCCGCCTTCTGTGTCGGTAATCAGGGTGCCCCGGGGCAGTTTGGGGGATACCATTTGTTTGAGATCCGAAGCACTGCCGTTGCTGGATTTATATTGTTTCAGAGACTGGCTGGTGACAGCAGCCAGGTGTTCGGATATGGCAATGTCATACAAAGGGGTTGATACGGAAATGGTTCTGAAATCCATCCCCGACGGCTGGGGTGAAGGTACAGACACACCCTGGTCAGCAGGTCTGTAGTCCGAAACCGCAGATTGGCTGTCCCGGGATGTACCTGGCTGTTCCTGGTCCCGGGATTCCCGGGTTGTCCGGGGAAGATTATGGTCAGCCGGCGGGGTGACAAAAAAGAACTGATAACCCACAAGGACTACCACAGACAATAACACAGCTAACAATAATCGTTTTTGATCATCCATTTTCTCTCCTTCAGGTTTGAAAATTGTTTTTCAAACGGTTTTCAAGGAAGAGGAAAACAGTCGGGCATAGGAATCAATTATGGAACCGGGTCAAACCCTCCTGCATGAAATGGATGACAACGCAATATTCGCTTTGCAGCCAGTAAACTGCCCTTGAGACTGCCATGTTTTTGTACCGCCTCAACCGCATAGGCGGAACAACTGGGATAAAACCGGCAGTGCTGTCCTGTCAGCGGTGATATAAAAAATTGATAAAATTTAATCAATAGTACCAAT
>JAIVHE010000243.1 GCA_020201255.1 Desulfobacteraceae bacterium | reverse complement strand
CACCTTTTTTATTAAGAAATTATGACCGCACTACCAGACAAGAGTTTTGTATATCCACCCTTTTTCACCATCTGCATGTTCAATACGTATCCAATTGCCGTCTCGTTTGATTACCTTAAAGGGAACCCCCCGTTCAACGGTGAACAAAACCCTGCTGTCTGTGTTGGGTTCGGATCGGACATTACACTTGGATTTGGTGGTAATAACCCCTTCCATCTTTTCCAGAAGAGAAGAATGAATCCAGGCCATGTCTCCTTCAAAATCCTGTATCTTAAACCATTTGCCTTTTTTTTCCTTCACAAGAAACGGGTGATATTTCTCCACCTGCCAGAGAACTTCATAATTGGTGCCTGGTCCTGACCGCATATTGGCGATACTGGACTTTACCGCCACTCGTTCGGCAGCCGTGGCAGCAGTACCAGCGGCAGCCAGATAAAAAACTGCAAGGACCACCGATATAGTAGATAAACTTCCGAATCGCTTTTGTATCATTTATGACCTCCCTTTTTCCATCATCCGCGTAACAGCATTCCTGTCTGATATACCAGAAAAGACAGGGTCCATGCAACCGCAGTCGTATAAATAATGTTAAAGCAGGCCCATTTAAAAGAGGCTTCTCTGTAGATTACAGCCACTGTGGCAAAGCACGGCACGTACAGCAGCACAAATACCATCATGGAAAGAGCAGACAGCGGTGTCATACCCGATTGTTTCAATGCCAGGGTCAACGCCTGGCCTTCATTCCCTCCCACCCCGTAAAGCACCCCCATGGTGCTGACCACCACTTCCTTGGCCACAAATCCTGTCACAAGGGCTACACTGGCCTGCCACCCGATACCGATAGGGGCGAACAATGGTTCCAGGGCATGGCCGATTCTGCCGATATAGGATTTGGAAACCCGCTCCTGCTCTTTCAGAGTGTGAACCTTTCTTATTTCTGCCGCAAAGTTTTCACGCAAGATGGATTGTTGATCAGCATCCGCTGTTTCTAGTTGACGGCCAAAATGGGAGCGAACATCAGCTTCTTTGGCCTGGTAATCCTGTGAATAGGTAATGTCGGTGGGAAAACTGGACAAGGCCCATATCACAATAGATCCCACCAGAATCACCCCACCCATTTTGCGCAAAAACATTTTGCTTCTGTCCCACATGTGGATCAACAGGCTTTTGAGCATGGGCATACGGTAAGGAGGTAGTTCCATAACAAACGGGGCGTCCTCTCCTTTAAAGAAAAGGGCCCGCAATATCCGTCCGGAAACGATGGCAATGATAATCCCTGCTGCATAGAGCCCGAAAATAACCGTTCCGGCCCTGTGGGCGAAAAAGCTGCCAGCCAGAACAATATACACCGGCAGCCTGGCGGAACAGGACATGAACGGGGTCATCAAGATGGTGAGAATCCGGTCTTTCTGATGTTCCAGGGTCCTGGCCGCCATGATGGCAGGCACATTGCACCCGAACCCCATGAGCATGGGAATAAAAGATTTGCCATGCAGCCCTGCGGTATGCATGACCCGGTCCATGAGAAATGCAGCCCGGGCCATATACCCGGTATCTTCAAACAGGGCAATACAGAAAAACAAAATCAAAATATTGGGAAGAAAGACGATCACCGACCCGATACCGGCGATAATACCGTCCAACAGCATTGATTTGAAAAGGGATGCCGGCATAAGCCGGTCCAGCCATAAAGACAAAAATCCCACCCCAGATTCAATCCAGGTCATGGGATAAGCTCCCAACACAAAGGTGGTCTGAAACATAGCCCAGATGAAAAAAATAAATACCGGAATTCCCAGAAAACGGTCTGTTAACACCAGATCAATGTTCCGGGATATATCGATGCGCTTTTTGGCGGTATTGGTGACGGTTTCCTTGAGTATGCCGGCTATCACCCCGTACCGGTCTTCGGTGAGCACAATCTCAAAATCATCCTGGAACAGATCAAATATTCGTTGGCGGCAGTTTTTGGCAGCATCGATAAT
>JAIVHE010000242.1 GCA_020201255.1 Desulfobacteraceae bacterium | reverse complement strand
GCAGAAGGCATAGGGGCCTACCGCGGTGAATACCACGGCGATGACGCTCCTGTCCAGAGAAGCGTTTTCAAAACCCGCGATCACGCCCTTGACCATGTCCGTGGTATAGGAGTTGTACTGTTTCGGGTTGTTCAGGGTGATCCAGGCCACATACAAATCTTTTACCACATTTCCTTTGGGATCGGTCAACGGTTTTTTTTCAAAAATCACACCAGGTGCTTCGGTGCTCCAATAGGGATTTCTGTGCAAAGAATGATCTTTTGCCTCGTTATCTCTGGGCATCCACTCTAAAGCCATAGGTTCCTCCTTGTTTTTTTATATCCTTGCTGGGTTTCGCAAAGTGTATCAAATGGTTTCTAAACAGTCTTGTGTTTGCACGTTTGCCAGGGAACGGGACAACCTTATCCAATATAGCCGCCGTCCACGCCCAGTACCTGACCGGTGATGTACGAGGCATCATTTGATGCCAGAAACACAAAGGCCGGGGCGATCTCTTCGGGGTCGGCAAACCGTCCCAGCTGGATCCGGCCTTCATAGATCTTGCGCAGCTTTTCATCGGTCTGCAGCTTGCCGGTCATTTCGGTTTTGGTGATCCCCGGACAGATGACATTCACGGTGATGTTGTACCTACCCAGCTCCCGGGATGCGGACTTGGAAAAACCGATGATGCCGGCCTTGGCAGAGGCATAGTTGATCTGGCCGACGGTGCCGAAAATACCGGCCGTGGAGATCACATTGATAATTCGGCCAAAATTCTGCTCTTTCATGTGACGGCCGGCAGCCTGGGTGGTGTTGAAGGCAGCCTTGAGGTGAATGTCAATGATGGCATCCCAGTCCTCTTCCTTCATTTTCAGCAGCATGGAGGGTTTTGACACCCCGGCGTTGTTCACCACGATGTCCACACCCCCCAGCTGTTTGACACATTCTTCCACCATGTTTTGGGCGCTCTCATAAGAGGCTACATCCGCTGCCACAGCCACCCCTTTTCTGCCCAGTTTCTCAGTGTCATTGGAATGATAATTAACCAGGACATCGGCGCCTTCCTTGGCATACAGCAGGGCAATGGCACGGCCGATGCCCCGGCTTCCGCCGGTGACAATGGCTTTTTTTCCTTCCAGTTTCATAAATCCATCCTTGTTTTTAATTCGTATACACTATTAAAAATCAGGTACCAGTACGATACGCTGATCAGGTGACTTTTTATGGGCCTCATCAAAACTTTCCACAATGGTGCTCATGGGACGGGTCTGGACAAATTCCTCAAAATTGATTTTGCCGCTGGTGATCATGCCCAGCACGGAGGGATAATATTCCGGCAGACATCCCCAGGTACCGATGAGCTCGGCATCGAATGCCATGAGCCGGGAGATGGAATATTCCACTTTGTGGGGGCCGAATCCCACCACCATCAGTTTTCCGGTAAAGCTCAGCAGTGCCAGACCCAGCTCCTGTCCCGGCTTGCTGCCGGACACTTCAAAGATTTTCCAGCCGAACCCGGGCAGCCCATTTTCCTTGCGGAAAGCCTTGATTTCTCCGGATACCTCTTTGGAGGGTTTACCCATGGAATTGACGGTAAAATCCGCCCCGTTTTTGCGCATAATGTCCAGGCGTTCCTGGTTGATATCCACGGCAATGACCGTAGCGCACCCCAACGCTTTGAGGATCTGGACCATGTACTGGCCCACCCCGCCCACGCCGATGACAATGGCATGGTCCCCCACATTCACATCAGCCCGTTTGGCTGCCTGGAACGGGGTCGTGGCAGCGTCCGCCACCACCGCCAGCTTTTCCAATGGAATGCTGCCCCGGTTGGTCACCGGACAAAGGTCAATGGCCGGCACCGGGATATGGGAGGAAAACCCGCCGTAAATACCCATGGAATTGCCGGGCATTTTCTGGTCCAGGCACCGATTGCCCCGTCCGGTCTTGCACAAAAGACATTTGCGGCAGGGCATGACCGCCGGAATGATCACTTCTTTGCCCATCCATGCCTGTACGTCGTCCGCCACGGCCACAACCGTTCCGGAAATCTCATGGCCCAGGGTCAACGGCGGTTTGTTCACAGTGGGCACACCGTAATAATAATATCCCAGATCGGTATGACAGATACCGCAGCCTGCCACTTGTACCAGAACATCGCCTGGTGCCAGTTTTGGTACCGGAATCTGTGTTTTTTTCAGTGTACCCGGGGTTACATCACCGGTGTCCCGGTCCTTTTTAAAGGGTTGGATCATTTGCCATGTCTGAATGGTGTCAGGAACATTTGCCATTTTTCTCTCCTTTCAGTGTTTGTATAATTTCCATTGCATTGAAAAACAAGTATGGATCAGGACCCGGATCTGTTGAAAGCTAGTGCTGTTTTTATCTAGCATTTTATCACTTTCACTTTTGTGCCGATCCAGTCAGGGGGCAGATATACGCGTCCACTGTTACCGCTGGAATTCACGATTTTCTCGATCATTTCCCGGCCATAGATCTCAAATTTTACCTTTGTTTCTCTGTAATCGGATGCAAATCTTTCCTGATTCTCATCTTTGTTTGTCATAATGCCACAGACTCCTGTTTACAATCCCGAGAACAGACCGGGCATATCCAGCTGTTCCATAGATACTATTTAGATACAATACAGCTACATGTCAAGAATTTATTTACATTCTCTGCCTGAAGCGCGTCACCCGGCGTGTACCGCCCCCGGCAAAACCATCTTCCCGTGGCCTGTGAACAGATCAGTAATGCTGCCGGAACCGGTCTTCGGACACATGCAGGGTAACAAAGACAGCAATGGATACCATGTCCTCCGTTGTGAACAAAACTTGTGCCCTGCCGGATCATGATTATTTTATTTTTATTGGTACTGATTCATGACATTTACAAAAAGGAGACACACTGTGAAACCTGATGTTATAACTATATTGATGATCATTTCCATGGTTATGATGGTTGCTGTTTTTGCCTTTGCAGCCAAACCGGAACCAGTGCATGAAAACACGGACAACCTGGAAAT
>JAIVHE010000241.1 GCA_020201255.1 Desulfobacteraceae bacterium | reverse complement strand
CTATATAGTGGCTGACCGGAAACCCCGATTTTGGATTCCTCCGGGGCCAGCGCCTGACAAAATTTTCACTTTTTGTTCCTCCTGCCGTAACAAACCAGGAGAAACGTTTCCATGCTTGTCGTTCTTAGACGAATTTCTTTTATTTCGGACGCAAATATAGTGTTTGTCGTGCTTTTTTTGAGGCAATGGTTTGTTTTAAGCGGCTTTGCGCCGTTCAAACCGTTGCAACTGTTTCAATCCTTTTTGTTGTATATGATGCCCGATGATCTGGAGGTTTCTTGCCAGAACAGACAAGCTCACATATCTTTTAAATCCTTTAATGCCATGGTCCGGGCATCTGTCCAGACCATGATTTTCCAACCCGTTTATGGCCGATTCCACCGCTGAATGTTTTCTTTTCAAGCGAATAAAATCCTCTGTCGTTTCTTCTTCATGTTCAGCTTTGTTGCATCTGCCTTTTTTTGGAAGCACCACAATGTTCAATGTTTCTTTCAGGTCCTTTTTGTTGCCAGGGGTGTAAAACCCTTTATCAAAACTGCATCCTTTGAGATCAGAAAATTTGTTTTGTGCCGATGTTACCATGGCCATGGCCACTTTATCATCGGTTTCTTTTTCCATCACCTGGTGGTGCAGGATAAAACCGTACTGGTCCTCCAGGATACAAACCCGCAGCCCCAATTCCTGGGGAACACCGGCTTTGCCTTTTGAAATCCATTCAGTATGGGATTCGAAAATGGAAAAAATCTTGTCCTTATGCGGAATTTTTTCATCCTGTAAAACCCGGCGTTTAATCAGATCAATTTGCCAAAGGGCATAATTGATGTATGTTTGCAACACTTCGGCTCGGGCCGCATTCATGATATCGGATGACTCCAGCATTTCAATGGTTAAATTCGCCTTTTGAATGAATTTTTCGGCAAGTTCAATATACACTTTATGGGCATCCATAATCTGCAGGGCTTTTCTGGCCTTTTTCTTTTCATCTTTTGATGTGGAATGTTTCAATAGCTGGACTATCCGATAGAGCCTTTTAAATACCTTGATGTTGTATTCTGATTGTCGCCACATACTCGTTCCAATGTCCTGGCTGATAATGGCGGCAATTTGAATCATTTTTCGGATCGCATCAAAAAGCAGATTGATATCTGTGGGAAAGTGAACATCGGTCTCAACGACGAATGAATCACACCGTCCCATCAAGGTCTCACCTTCTGAAGTTTTTTTTTGCATCAAAAGGTTATGGCCTTCTTGAACAACCAAGGTGTTGATTTTATCAAGAATGTCAGGTGTCATAAGTCTGACATTATCTTTCAGGGTCTGAAGAGGATAGGTGCCATCATCATCCATCATGCCATGTCCCAGCATCTGCCGTAATGTTTTGTGATTGTTCACCATTTCCTGGAGCTTGTCATAATCCCAATTGCAATTGAGCCGGATGGTGCCCATTACAAGGATCTTCCAAAGATCCATCCCGGGACGGCCATTTTTGGAATCGGTATCTTCCGGGATCATGTTTTTGAGGATGGTAAAAACTTTTTCTCGAAGATCTTGATCGCAAAAGATATGTTTGAGTCCCAAAAGCAGTTTTGGAATTTCATCTCTGGCTCTCATATCAATTTTAATTTGATCGATAGGGGTCTGGCCGAATGTCATTTGTGGATCGAAAATTTTACGCAAAACAACCTCGAAGTTTTGTTGGAGTGTTGAAATTTGAATTATTATCGATGTCTCTCATTTTTTAAAATCTCTATAATTTATAATGAGTTACATTAACATAGTAATCAGTAAAAAACAACAAGTAATTCATGTTTCAGTAAAAACTTTAAACTGATTTTAGCTCCCATAGCCCCGAAAAATATGGAGTTTCGAGTTTCCGGTCAGACACTACTTTGAAATGGAAGATCCCGGAGACTCGGACCTGCTGGCATATGGTAAATCCAAGCACAAGAGAGATGACCTGCCCCAGATCACCAACACCCGGTCTGATCGCATCCGCGCCCATGTTAT
>JAIVHE010000324.1:2776-13238 GCA_020201255.1 Desulfobacteraceae bacterium | reverse complement strand
AATATTCACCGCCTCTGCCGTACCGAATTCCGCAATTGCCTGTTCTTTGGACCAGCTGTACTCCAAAGAAGCATAGACATTGTTGTAATCTCCGCCCCTGCTGGACACGGCATATCCCAGGGCTGTTCCCATGATGGCATTGGGGTGATAGGCGGTGAGCTCCAGCCCTTTGACGTGGGCTGCATATGCCGCTGCCCGGCCGCCGATTTTTTTTGCTGCATGCCTGACCCCCCGGGCCAGAACCTTGCCCAGGCCGATTCCTTGTACTATCTGGTGTATCAGCGTTTCCATTGTGCCGGCATTGCCCCAGGACAGGTCCAGCGCGCCCTTGAGATCTTCGGGCATCAGGCCTTTTTCTTCCAGGTCCATGGCAAAGGCAATGACCGATGCCGTGGAGGTGGTGTCTATCCCCAGCCGGTTGCACAGGTTGTCCAGCCGGACAATGGCAGCCATGTCCGAAAGGCCGCATTTGGGGCCGAAGTTGATGACCGGCTCAAACTCAGGCCGGGTGGAAATCTCATCCGGTTTTGCATGATTCATAACCAGATCGGCTTTGCATTGTATCGGGCATTTGAAACACCCGGAAGTGCGGATGATTTTTTTTTCCAGCTGCCGGCCGTCAATGGGGCTGACATCGGTCATGCCGACCTCATTGTAATTTTTTGCGCCCATGATACCGAAATCATTGACCCACTGGAGATATCCGGCACCGCCGTACCGGGAGAAAAAGGCAAATTCGGGTGCATTGCGCACCAGGGAGGCATAGGTTTTCACCGCCTGTTTTTTTTGGGGTGTGTCGGCCGGCAGGTGTTTGCGGCTGCCTTTGGCAATGACAATGGCTTTAAGGTTTTTGGCCCCCATGACAGCGCCCTTGTCAGGTCCCAAAGGGTCTGTATCCGGTTTCAGGTGGTGGTACAGAAACCAGGCATTGAATCCCCTGCCCCCCAGAAAAGGGCGTGCCGGGTCTGGAAAGGCTGTAATACGGCAGTTTTCTTGTGTCAGATCCACCATCAGAATTTGTCCGAATAGGTCTGACGGGATCATGGATGTTTCCGCCTGGTTTTTTGGAAGATTTCCTGGCGGTGAGCCGCCTGCTGCTGGTGTATTCATGGATAAAACTTGTATCATGTTATGGGTTCGGGATCAAACCGTTTTTACCAGTTTTTCCCATGACTGCCACTTGCTCCCACTGGTAATAATGGGTAAAATCACCTGCCAGACCCTGGTGGCTGATCACCACCAGTATGCCATCTTTCTGGTGCTGTCGGAGCATGGTCAAAAGGGTGTCTGCCGTTGGTCCATCCAGGCCTTCAAACGGTTCGTCCAGAATCAGGATGGGCGGTGCAAAAAGCAGTAGCCGGGCCAGGCAGACCCGCCTTGCCTGGCGCTTACCTGTGTGAGGTCCAGACGGGGGGGACCGGAAAGTAGCCTTGTCCTGCCGGTATCACCGGGGATGTCTGCCACCTCGTTGAGACGCTGCCGTGCCTCCAGGGTGAACCCCAGGGCCTGGACGGTCTGGCCCAGGGTACATATCCCAGAAGGCCCATGCCCAGGTAAACCGCCACAAGTGCGATGGCCAGGGAAGCAAAAATTCCAGAACAGCAGAGGATAAAAACGCCATGCGCAGCACATGCAGCCCCTGCAACAGGGTTTGAATGCGGTCCGCCAGCAGGGAAAGGGCCTGGAACTGTCTGCGCCCGGCATGTGCCGCCTCATTTCCCACCAGATGCATGAAAAACGGAATCAATGGTGCGGTGGCTGCCAGGAGCAATGCCACCAGCAGGTTTGCCAGCAGAAAGCATTGCAGCACCATGCACAAGGAGGCCATCATGCCGGCACCGGCGGAAAACCAAAGCAGCCCTTTTACCTGATTTGCCTGATTTTGCAGCCATTTGCCCGCCTGTTTTCCCCGGGTCCTTTTCGAATATTCCTTCACAATGCCTGTTTGCTGCCGTTGAAAAATTTTTTCCGGATCACAATGCCCAGCATGGAAAATCCGGCCAAAAGGAGCAGGGGCCATACGGTCATGACGGTAATGGCGGATTTTTCCTCTTCAAAATGAAAGGCGGTGTATATGGCTGAGCAATATATATATCCTTTTATAGCAAACCCGATGGTGGTGCTCATGATAAAAGGAAGTATTTTCACCTGGAGTATGCCGGCACTGTAATTGATGAGGGAGTGGGGAAACCCGGGCAAGCATCTGAGGCCACACAGGTGCAGAAAACCCGAATTTTTCTGCAGGATGTTGAAAATCTTTGACCGGGAAAATCTGGCGGTCCAGGAAACGGACAGGTGTGCTGCAAAAAAATAGGCAGCCAGGCTGCCGCAGATTCCGCCGGTCAAAAACAGCAGGGTGGCAGTCATTGGCTGGTATATGACTCCCAGGGTCCAGATGACGACGGATCCGGGAAGGGCGAACAGGTAAAGAACCACCTGCAGCAGGACCGCTGCAGGCGGCAGCCACCAGAAATCAGCCAGGTATTCAATTTCATCCATGGCCCGGGTCAGGTCCAGAAGGCCCATTTTCTGGGCAATAATTCCTGCTGCCAGTATGCTGATCAGAATCAGGATTTTCAGGTTTCCCCTCATGATTGGTTGATACCATAAAAGACCGGTTAAAACAAGTGACGGCAGGAGCCCTGGATATTTGCCTAAAGCATGCCGGGTTTTCGGTCGCTTTACCCTGAAAAAACTTGTATCTGGAACGTATTCATCATAATATCTGGATGAATGAGAAAACGGGGAACAACCTTTTTGCAGCTGGAGAATGACATGAACCGTGACCAAGCCATTCAGGACCTGGAAACATTTGAAGGCTACTGGGATATTATCGTCATCGGCGGCGGTGCCACCGGCCTGGGGGTGGGGGTGGATGCGGCATCCCGGGGATATAAAACCCTGCTGCTGGAACAGCACGATTTTGCCAAGGGAACCTCCAGCCGCTCCACCAAGCTGGTGCACGGCGGGGTGAGATACCTGCGCCAGGGAAATATTTCACTGGTTCTTGAAGCACTTCATGAACGGGGGCTTCTTATTCGAAACGCTCCGCACCTGGTGAGCAACCAGGCCTTTATCGTTCCCAATTACGAGTGGTGGGACGGGCCGTTTTACGGTGCCGGCATGAAGGTGTATGATATGCTGGCAGGCAAACTGGGGCTGGGGCCGTCCAGACATCTGTCCAAACAGGAAACCCTGAAACGGATCCCTACGCTGGAACCGGAAAAACTGCGGGGCGGGGTGGTCTATTACGACGGCCAGTTTGATGATGCCCGCCTGGCTGTGAACCTGGCCCAGACCATGGTTGATAACGGCGGAACTCCGGTCAACTACATGACGGTAACCGGGTTTACCAGGGCCGGAGAGATGATCGACGGGGTTGTGGCCACAGATCTGGAAACCGGCAAATCCTATGAGATTCACGCCAGAGTGGTGGTGAACGCTACAGGGGTTTTCACCGACAGCATTCTGCAGATGGAAAATCCCCGGGCAAAACCCATCATTTCCGCCTCCCAGGGGATTCATCTGGTGCTGGACAAGGAATTTCTGCCCGGAGAATCCGCCATCATGGTGCCCCAGACTGCGGACGGCCGGGTGTTGTTTGTGGTACCCTGGCATGATAAGGCTGTTGTGGGAACCACAGATACCCCGGTTTCGGATATCCGTCTGGAACCGTGTCCTTTCAAGGAGGAGATCGACTTCATCCTGGAACATGCCGCCATTTATCTGTCCAAAGACCCGGAACCAAAAGATGTCAAGAGTGTGTTTGCGGGGCTGCGGCCCCTGGTGGACACCGGCAGCAGCGACAATACCGCCGCCATTTCCCGGGACCATTACCTGGTGATTTCCGAGTCGGGCCTTGTGACCATCACCGGCGGCAAATGGACCACCTACAGGAAGATGGCCGAAGATACCGTCAACCAGGCCATGCTGGTGGCAGGTCTGAACGAACAGGAATGTGTGACCAAAAAACTGCGGATCCACGGGTGGCTCAAACATTTTGATAAAAATGATCCCCTCCATTATTACGGGTCTGATGCCATCCATATCAAAAAACTGGTATCAGCAGATCCCGGACTGGGTGATAAACTCCATAAGGATCTTCCCTACATCAAGGCCGAGGTGGTCTGGTCCGTGCGCAGGGAGATGGCCAGGACAGTGGAGGATTTTCTGGTCCGCCGCAGCCGTGCCCTGGTACTGGATGCCCGGGCTGCCATGGACATGGCACCGGATGTGGCACATCTCATGGCCGGGGAACTGGGATATGATGATACCTGGGAAGATAGTCAGATATCTGACTTTACTGATCTGGCAGGAACATATCTGCTGGGCGGTTGTGTGCATCAAGGCAAAAAGACATGACAATTTTACTAGTGGATAAGGTTGCAGCATCAAACCTGATGCTGGCAGATTTTCTTGACAACAAAGGGTATGCCTGTCTTCGGGCCGCTGATGCCGCACAGGCCCGTGAGTATGTTGCAAAACATGCAATCCGTGTTGTCGTATACAATCGGCAGGCATCTGACACAGATGGCCTTGATCTGTGCCGCAGCATCCGCAGCAGCAAAACCGGTCATTATATCTATTTTATAATGGTTGCCCCAAAGGATACGAAAGACGAAAAACTGGAAGGTTTCAAACAGGGTGTTGATGCCTTTATGACAGCACCTGTGGACGTTGACAAACTGGAGGCACTGGTGCAGGTGGGCTTGCGGATATCAGGATTCACCATGCCGGAAACCGTGACAACAAATGCCCCAAAAAAAGATGCCGACAAAAAACAGGTTGTTCCTGAGTATGATATCCCCTTTGCCAGAATTGCCCTGGAGAAAAATATTATCACAAAAGAGCAGTTGGCAAAGGCATTTTCCTCCCAGAAAAAAGAGCACCTGGCCGGCGGCGGAAAATCGGCCCCGAAAGACAGTAATAGAAAGCCATACAAACAAACGGCGGACATTCTTGTGGACCAGGGAGCCATTACGCAAGAACAGCGGGATATGATCCGCCGTGAAGTGGAAAAAAAATCTGAAGCAGTTTCTGAGGCTTCACAAAGAACAGACACATCAGGTGATGCCCCGTTTCAGGTCGTGATCTCCAAAGACAGACTGGAAGCCCGGCTGGTACTCAACCCTGCCTTTTTGGATACAATTACTCCTGACACGGTGGCAAAGGCACTGGAAGGGCAGGATATCCAGTTTGGAATGGCAGATATTGAAACACAGATCAACACCCTGAAATCAGCGTTCAAAGAAACGTTGTCATTTGTTGCGGCAAAAGGCCGGTCGGCTGTTCCGGGACAAGATGCTTCCATTGTATTTCATTTTGATACACATTATTTAAAGCCCGGAAAAATTGACACTGACGGCAATATGGACTACAGGGATCGCGGGCGCATCCCCAAGGTGCTGGCCGGAGATCTGCTGGCCACCAAAATTCCTATGAAAACAGGGGAGCCGGGCATAGATATTTACAACAATCCCATACCGGCGCCGGAAGCACAGGATGTTCAGCTCCAGTGCGGACAGGGCGCAATTTTGTCTGACGATGGTATGGAGCTGTATGCCCAGATCGATGGCCAGCCCCATGTGGCCGTTGGTGGCGCTGTTTGTGTTTTTGCAGAACTGATCATTGACGGGGATGTGAATTTTAGGACCGGAAATATTGATTTTGACGGCAATGTGATTGTCAAGGGCAGCGTCATGAACGGGTTTACCGTAAAATGCGGACATCTTTTTGCAAAGGAGATCAGCGGTGCCGCTGTTTTTGCTCTGGGTGATGTGGTTGTTTCAGAGGGCATCAGCAATGCAGATATCAAAACGGAAGGGGATGTAAAAGCCCGGTTTGTTACCGGTTCCAACATCAAATCTTTTGGCAGTGTTATGATTGACAAAGAAGTCATTGATTCAAAAATCCGCTCCAGCGCAAAATTTCTATCGGACCGGTGTAAAATCATCTCTTCTTTTGTGTCTGCCAAAATGGGGGTTGCGGCAAAGCAGATTGGAACAGATGTTTCCAGTGCCTGCCGCATCCATGCGGGCATGGATGAAAATGTCAAAAAACGCATCCAGGCATTTGATCATGCCGTTAATGATAAAAAAAAGGTCCTGGAAACCGTCCAGAAACGGTATGAAAAGCAGTCAAAAAAACAACGGGCTGTTCACCTGAATATTTTTGAACTGGCCCAGAAACAGGAACGTTCCGCATCAAACACAGAGGCTTCCAACGCCCTGGCCAGGGAACTGGACCTGTATTTCAAGGACCAGGAAATCCTGGAAGAGCAGATTGCACAGGATCTGGCAGCCATTGAAGCATTGATAGCAGAGATTGAAACCATCGGCAAAGAAAAAGAAACCATACTGCAGTGGTCCAGAGAAGAAAAAGCTGATCCAATCATCACGGTCAGCGGCCCTGTTATCCAAGGTTCAAAATTGTATGGAATATACACCTCTTTTATCCCCAAAGAAACCATCCGCAATGTTACCATAAGGGAAACAAAAGACCCGGAAACCGATACCTGGCAGATGATCATTCAGTAACCATGAATGATGCCGGACAGGGGCTCCCAATCGTTGGCGGATTATCGCGGCCCGAAACGGGCGGAAAGTGCAGGGCCTGACCAAAAAAACACTGGCGATAGCCTGAATCCATCTGGACTTTTGCTGTGGCTCTCTGTATATAGAGGGCCAAAAAAAGGAAAAACAAAAAATGGGATTTCAGCGGCAAAAACTCAGCAGGCGGGTGGTCAGTGACCTGAAAAAGCGGTCCACTTCAGGAGTTTTCTTTTACATGCTGGTACCGCCGATCCTGTTTTTCACCGACAATTACATCCAGCGGCATGTGACCGTCAGTCTGGTTTTTCTGGGGGTGTTCTTTGTCATCTGCCTGTTTCGTCTGGCCCATGTGTATGTTTCCAAAAAAATATCTGACAGGTATGAATCCCTTAACACCGGCATATTTATCTTCAGTATACTGCTGACTGCCCTGTCATGGGGTGTGGGATCTGCCTATATTCTGCACCAGAGCGGTGAGCAGGCCATGCATTCCATCATGCTCATCTGCACGGTGGGATTCTGTGCCGGCGGGGTCATGTCGTTTATGCCCCTGCTGCAACTGGCTGTGGCATACAATTTGTTGATGCTGGTGCCTGCCATTTCAGCGATTTTTTTGAGAGGCGACACCCATACCCTGGGATTTGCCATGATATTGTATTCCGTGTATCTGGTGCTGATCACCCTGCGGGGCAATCATGAATACTGGACCGCAATGGAAAATGAACACCTGCTGGAAGAAAAATCCCGGGAACTGAAAAAAGCCAGCCGCACCGATGCGCTGACCGGATTATACAACCGCCGGTATTTTGATGAATTGTTCGACCTGGAATGGGGATTGTCCGGCCGCAGAAAAACCCCGCTGACCCTGTTGATGTGCGATATCGACCATTTCAAGAAAGTCAACGACACCCACGGGCACCAGGCGGGAGATGAATACCTGAAACTTGTCAGCCAGTATCTGCGGTCTGTGTTTCAAAGAGATACCGATCTGGTGGCCCGTTACGGGGGAGAAGAGTTTGTGGTTCTTCTGCCGGACAGGGGCGCTGATCAGGCGTTGTCCCTGGCAGAGCAGTTCAGAAAAAAGATCGCCGACGCGGTTCTGGAGTACAATAATCAAAACATCCGGACCACCATCAGTCTGGGCATTGCATCATGTACGCCCGGATCTGATATGAACCGGGACCGGCTGATCACCCTGGCGGACAACGCATTGTACGCAGCCAAGGATGCAGGCCGCAACCGGGTGGTTGTGGACACACCGTAAATTTACATTGCTGTTTCCGGTTTTGGTTCCGGCATGCTGATATGCTGACGGAAAAAACGACGAAATTCATCTTCCCGGTGGCTGACATAGAGAATGGTGGCCAGGTTTTCCATTGCCACCTCTTCCAGAAAATCCAGTACTGCAGAGCGGTTGGGTGTATCCAGTCCCTGGGTGGGTTCGTCCAGCACCAGCAGCTGCGGGCTCTTGATCAGGGCCCGGGCAATCAAAACCAGCCGCTGATCTGCATAGCTCAATTCCCTGAAAGCGACAGTGCCCGATTTTTCCATGCCCAATCGTTCCAGCCATTCCAAGGCCAGTTTTTTTTGGGCCGCATCTACCTGCCGGTACAATCCGATGGAGTCAAACAGGCCTGACAGGATGCAGGATAGAACACTGCCCGGCACCCGGAAGTTTCGGTGCAGGTCTGAACTGACAATCCCCATCTTTTGTTTGATGTCCCAGATGGATTCGCCGGTGCCCCGGCGGATGCCCATGACGGTCAGATCATTGGTGTAGCAGGCGGGATGATCTCCTGTGATCATCTGGAGCAGGGTGGATTTGCCGCTGCCGTTGGGACCGGTGACCAGTGTGTGATCTCCTTTGTTCACCACAAGGGTCAGGTCTTTGAAGACCATCCTGCCCTGGTATCCGGCCTGGCCATGATGAAGCCGGATCAGTTCACGGTTTGCCGGCCGGCTTTTATGGGTGAGGTGTGTTTTTTTGAGATCCCGGGCCGCAGCCTGAAAATCGGCCGTCTCCTGGTTGTTTCGATAGTGGGAAAGTACCCGGGAAGCCGGCCCCCGGTGTATCAAAGACCCCTTGGAAACAATGCCCAAATGGGTGGTCCAGGCGGGAATGTCTGTTTCGTTGTATACAAAGAGCAGCACCTGGAGCTTTGTGGAGAACAAATGGAACAGGGCCTGGTCCAGTTCTGTACAGCTGGCTGTATCCAGTCCGTCAAACGGTGCCTGGATCACCAGACAGGATACCCCCCGGGTGATCTGGGCCAGGATCATCAGTTTTCTGGCCTGGCCCGTTGAAAGCTGGCGAAAGCCTTTGTCCAGACAGTCGGTCATGCCAAAGGCCAGGATCAGATCTGCATGGGATGTTATTTTTTTGAGAAAAACCCTGGCCGGTGTGCCCGGATCCAGGCGGTCCAGAAAATCGGTCTGGTCATTTTTCAGCTCTGCTTCAAACAGTTGCTGCTGATGTGCGAAAGAAACCACTCCCAGCCGGTCAGGCAGTTCCAATACATCTGCTGTGCCCTCAAATGGTTTTTTGGCCACAAGGTCAAAAAAATCTTCAATCCCGGACCGGTTGGTCCCCAGAATGGTCCATGCCTGGCCGGGCAGGGCCTGGAACCGGTCGATAAACAGATGGTCTGTTTTTGCATTGATTATGTTCATGGGGACCATTGAACCAGGAATGGTCCTGGATGGCAATACAAAATCAAAGGCTGACATCCTCCATGCTTTGGATCGGAATGGATCAGGCATTGAAAAAAAACCTCTTGTGTTATACCCTGTCGATCCAACATAAACACGATGTCTTAAAAGGAACAGTCATTGATCTATTTTATCAGACCAACGCGGGAAACCCGCAACCCGGGCGCTTCTTCTCATTGCCTTTTTTTTGACAGGGACTGAGGCGTAAGGCACAAATCTTCCGTCTATAAGGAGTGACATACCTGCCCCATGTTTTTTTCCACATTCACCACGGTTTTTTCCGCTGTCTTTCAGGTGTTCATCATTTCGGCCGCTGCCGGGGTGCTGGTGCGGGTAAAGATCGTTTCCCAGGCCCATATTCAGGCACTTTCCGCTGTGACCGTCAACATATTTCTGCCCTGCCTGATAGTGGTCAAGACCGTAAGTCAGTTTGATCCTGCCGGGTTTTCCCTGTGGTGGATACTGCCGCTGTCCGGCGTACTGATCGCCCTGACAGGGCTCGGCATGGCGGCACTTCTGTTCGGTACAGATCCGCAAAAGCAGCCGTTTGTCTCCATGGCAAGCTTCCAGAATGCGGTGTATATTGTGCTGCCAATCGGCCAGCTGGTCTATCCGGACCAGTTCGACCGGCTGGCTCTTTTCTGTTTTCTGCTGATCCTGGGACAGTCTCCCATCATGTGGAGCGTGGGCAAGGTTCTGATGAGCGGCAGACGGGATGCAGCTATCCTGTGGAAAGATTTTGTCACCCCGCCCCTGATTGCCACCCTGGCGGCCATATTTCTGGTGGTTTCCGGAACCGCAGCCATACTGCCCCCAAACCTGTTGTCCGCCATGGACCTTCTGGGCCAGGGCACGGTGCCCCTGGCGGTTTTTATCCTTGGGGCCACCCTGGGAAGCATCACCCTCAAAGATATGCCGCCTCTCCAGGATGTTTTCCGGGTGGCCGGGGTCAAGTTTTTCCTGGTGCCGGGTGCGGCCTTTGCGGTGATGTACGGCCTGGGCCTGTACCAGACCCTGCCGCTGTTCTGCAGCCTGATCATCCTGCAGACATCTTCTCCGCCGGCTACCAATCTGATCCTCATGGTGCAAAATTACGGAGGAGACACCCGGTCTGTTGCCAGCATGATGCTGCTCCAGTACCTGGTCTGCATCATTGCCATGCCCCTGTGGCTGTCGCTGTGGCAGACAGTTGCCGGATAGGC
>JAIVHE010000324.1:0-2681 GCA_020201255.1 Desulfobacteraceae bacterium | reverse complement strand
CAATCACCGGAACATTCAGCGGGTCTATTCCTGGCAATTTCTGTCATGCCTTTCTTTTTGGCCGGGTTCGGTCTGAAACTGTGTGGCGTGATCCGCCGGGGGCTGGTGAATGGCACAAGCTGCCAGCCACAAAGCGCCAGTCCGGCAAGAAAAACAATTATCAACAGAAAAGTGATCGGCATGATTCAGGTTCTTGTGTCGTGCTATCTCTTCTTCTGTGGTTGCATCCATACGGCCTGGATCTATACGGCCACGTGAAGCCAGGGACACGATACTGGGTTATGCGATGGCATTCCGCGGAATGCTTTCGCTGGAATGCTTGGCAGGGATGATCCGCTTCTCGATATCAGCTCCAATTTTACGTTTCATAATTCTTAGATCAAATTCGGTCTGGAGATTGAGCCAAAACTGGGCTTCAATCCCAAAATACCGCTCCAGTCTCAATGCGGTATCAGCTGTAATTGCTCTTTTCCCATTCACAATCTCACTGATCCTATTGGGAGGTACCGAAAGATCCCTGGAAAGCTGGTTAATGCTAATCCCCAGGGGCTCTAAAAAATCCTCTCGGAGGATTTCACCGGGTTTTATTGGCTCAAGAATAGCTTGTTTGGTTATCATGGGAGTACCTCAGTGGTAATCAGTTATTTCAACGTGGTACGCATTTCCATCTTGCCACTCAAAACATACGCGCCATTGTTTATTGATGCTGATTGCGTATTGTTGACCTTTCCGGTTCCCTGAAAGGCCGTGAAATTTGTTTCCTGGGTTCAGCATCAGCGCCTCTATGCTGGGTGCGGCATGTAATACCATAAGTCGTTTTCGTGCCTGCCTTTCAAAAGCCTGGAAACGACGTACCCGTTGATCATTAAATAATTTTTCCGTATCTTGGCAGGCAAATGATTTAATCATACGAGAAAAATATTACGTTAGGTGTAATATGTCAAGCAGATTGTGCATTGTGCATAACAGGTTCATGTGTGGATCAGCATATCAGCTTAAAAAAGAATATGAAGTCCTTGCACCTATATGGGAACTCAGAAAAGAACTCATAAAGTTACGTCGGCAATTATGCAAATTGAAATTTTAGCCTTTTCCCAAGGGCAACAGCAACATTTTCCAAGGTCAGAAGAGTTACTGAAGAATTTTTGGGACCCAACAATCTGTCTACCAAAGAACGGCTTGTTTTCATCAAGAAAACTGTCAAAACTGCTTCCGATATTCTTACTTTCCATCTCGTGTACAGGGACACTGTGGACGAAAAAATTTAAGAGCGGCTTTCAGAGCGGATGAAAGACCGGTTCGATATCATCGGTTCTCTCCCTGATACCATAATGGAACTTACCACTTGCTCGCCTAGCACAGACCAGGGCCCTGCTCACCGGCGAGGATCAGCCCGCCGACCCGGAGCTGTATTGACAGCTTCATGGGGCTTCCGGCAGAATGGTTTTTACCCGGCCCACAATGCCGGAGTCAAGCCTGACTTTGATGCCGTGGGGGTGAAAGGGGGATTTGGTGAGGATATCTTTGACCCTTCCCCGGGTCAGGTTTCCGGTTCGCTGGTCCGGTTTCTGGACCACGTCTACGAGACTGCCTTTGCTGATGTTTTTTCGGTTATTTCCATTCATGGGATTCCGATATTTTTTCATCCACCCAGGGCATGGGTCATTTTGTCAGCCCATCAAAAAAATGGTCTGGACTTGTTTCTGGTGGAAACCCACTTATACCAACTGTTTCCAGCCTGATCAGGTGGTTGAGGGGAACAAGATTGTCGGAAATGCTATATATGGCATTTCCGACAATCCTCAAATGATACATGACGCTATCCCGTACAGGTAAAAAGAATTCACAGGAAATAACAATCTGACATCCCCGACATTTTCCCCCACAAATCTGTGCCTGAACCGCCTGCCGATTTTTACAGGTTTTTGCCTGTATTGACATTGCCCGCCATAGATAGTATGGCAGTACTTCAGGACAGGACAACCGCCTCGCTTTGTGGGGATTGGGTTCAGGTGATCCGGAAAGATAAGAAGGGAAGGAAAACGCATGCTGAAAACCGTCAAAGATGCTTGTGAACTCCATGAATCAACGCTTGAATATCAGGTGGCCGGCGGGGTGGAAAACCTGGCCCAGGTCATTGGTGCGGCGGACCAGGGGCGTGATTTTTTTGAAAAAAGCTACATGACCGCGGGTATGGAGGATCTTCTGGCGCAAGGGCTGCTCCGCTTATCAGGACAGTCGGATCAGGCATTGTTTGAATTGGCGCAGGCCATGGGCGGCGGCAAGACGCATTTAATGGCAGCTCTCGGGCTTTTGGCCCGGCATCCCTCCCGAAGGTCCCAAGTGCTGCCCCAGGATGTTGTGGATCGCCTGGATGAAAATCCTGCCCGGGTGGCCGTGTTTGATGGCCGCAGCAGCCCGGATCATTACCTGTGGGGGGACATTGCCGAACAGATAGGCAAAGAGGAAATGATACGTCCTTTCTGGCAAAACGGCCCCCGGGCACCTGGCAAAGATGACTGGAAAAACATGATCGGGGATGATCCCACACTGCTTTTGTTTGACGAGCTTCCCCCTTATTTTCTGGAAGCGCGCACCATTTCCGTGGGCAAAGGAAGCATGGTCGACGTGCTGACCCGGGCGCTTTCCAACCTGTTCATTGCCGCCCTGGAGCTGCCCCG
>JAIVHE010000240.1 GCA_020201255.1 Desulfobacteraceae bacterium | reverse complement strand
CCTGACAGCTGGGAGGGCATCCGATTTCCCACCCCCGGCAACCGAACGGTTTCCAGAGCTTTTTCCACCTTTTCTTTCATCACTGTTTTGGACACATCCCGGTATTTGAGGCCGAATGCCACATTGTCAAAAATCGTTTTATGGGGAAACAACGCATAGTTCTGGAATATCATGCCCAGGTTGCGCTTGTGGATGGGGGTGTCGTTAATGCGCTTTCCCTTGATGAAGATATCCCCCCGGGTAGGGGGTTCAAGTCCGGCCAGCATCCGGAGCAAGGTGGTTTTCCCGCAACCGGAGGGGCCCAGCAGTGTAACAAAGGATCCTTCGGGGATATCCAGATCCATGGGCTGCACTGCCACCAGATCACCAAACCGTTTTTCAATGCCCTTGAATCTGACAAAGGCCGGGTCTTTTGCTTGTGCCAAACCAGTGTTCTCCCGTTTTGTTTATGGAAAGGCCCCCGGCAGTCGATCGACTGCCGGGGTGCCCGGTTCATTAAGATTCAGGGGGGCTTAGGCACCGGCCATAATCCGGTCCCATTTTTCCGCCCATTCCAGCTGGTGCTTGTTCCAGTAGGCCGGATCGGCAAACAGATACCCATTGAGCTTGCCTGTGGGGTCAAATGCCGGCAGTTTTTTCACATCCTCAGGCATCTCCACTTTGGTGGGATCTAAAGCAGACGGATAGCCCTGACCAATGGCAACAGCAATAGAAGGTTCGGGTTCCAGCATGAAATTGAGCAGCTGCTGGGCCACTTCCAGGTCCGTGCCCTTGAGCACATACATGTACTCCATCCATGAATAGGTGCCGTCCGGGGCCAGGTATCCAATGGGATGCCCTTCTTGCTGCAGGAGGGCTACCCTTCCGGACCATGCCACAGTGGCGGAAATTTCACCATTGGCCAGCAGGCTCATGAGTTCTGATCCGGATGCCCAGTATTTTTTGATCATCCCCCGCTGTTCTGTCAAAGCATCCCATACCGCATCCACATCTGTGATGTTATTGGGACTTTGACCGGTGTGCAGGGCCGCGTACCACATATTGGTTCTGAAATCCCCGCCCCAGGAGCCCAGTTTGCCTTTCAGGCTTTTGTCATAGAGCAGTGATGCGCCCAGTTTTTCCGCATCCGCCTTGGAAATATCGTTTGTGTTATAAGCAATGCCGGTCTGGCCCAGGTCATAGGGAACCGCAGACAGGGTGCCGTTGGTGATGCCCCGCAGGGTGTCGGCCATCTTGGTCATGACATTCTTGAGATTGGGGATTTTGGACTCATCCAGCACCACCCCGAATCCCAGATCCGTATACCGGGCATAATCATATACCGCACTCAGATGGGCGATATTGAATTCTCCTCCGGGCGGATAGGAGGCTTTGACCTGGGTTAAAAATGCATCCATGCCCGTGAAGGCCGCATCGATCACTTCAATGCCGGTAGCCTTGGTAAAAGGATCAAAGGCAAATTTACGCAATGCTTCTGATGTGGTGCCTCCCCAGGAATGACAGGTAATGGATTTGCTGGCAAAGGCATTGCCCATCAGGCCGAAAGGTCCGCCGGCCAATCCCAAAGCGGCGCCTGCAATGCCGGCGAACTTGACAAAATCCCGCCGGGTGATGTTTCCTTCCAGATAGTTTTGATACACATCATCCAGCCGTTTTTTCAATTCTTCTCCCATTGTCTTCTCCTTTGTTTCTTACGTTAAAATACCGGGTGCACACCGACCCCAAAGCCGGGTGCTGTCATATTCGATTCAGGGGGTGTTTCCCCTGGCAAATCGCCGTGCCACATAGCCTGCCGCCAGGGGAATCGAGACGGTCAATACAATCATGACGGCTCCCAGGGCATTGATTTCCGGACTGATGGAAGTTCTGAGCATACTGAAAATCTGGACCGGCACTGTCTGGTTCTGGGCCGTTGCCCAGAACAACGTGGCGGTGACATCATCAAATGAAATGGTAAAGGCAAACAGCATGCCGGCAAAAATGGCCGGGGCCAGCAATGGAAAGGTGATTTCCCTGAAGGTCTGAAAC
>JAIVHE010000239.1:1458-3488 GCA_020201255.1 Desulfobacteraceae bacterium | reverse complement strand
CCCCGCCGCACCGCCAGGGTGATATTTCCGCTGGAATGGACCAACGGCTGTTTTTCTCCTCTAATCCGGTGAAGTACCGGATTCCAGGCATCCACAATATGCTCGTCCACCAGTGCATATTGCATCATCCCTGAATTAACCAGAAAAGTGCCGCTGTTGCTTTCCTGGTAAGCATAGACAGGGTGGTTGCGCACATCATGGATATAAGGCCGGGAAAAAGAAAACTGCCTGTTGGGGTATTCCGGAAATGACAAACCGGTTGCAGCGATATCTCCATAGCCTTTTTCAAGAAAAGAAAAGATGTCTTCGAGGGCCACAGGAATAAAGAGGATTTTTATGCGAAAATACCGGTCAACCACCTGGTTTACAAAAGTTTCATATGCACTTAGAAATTCATATTCAAAACCGTTAAAACGGCCTTTGTCAATAAAAAAACTGGTTTTGCTGCTGGCAATCAGCACCTTTATAAAACGGCTGTTATGAAGGGGGTCAAGATCTTTTGCGAAAGAAGGATTCACCCGGGTTAACAGGTAATCTGCCGCAAAGTAGGGTTTTTCAAATGAATGGCCGGTTTCTGCCAGAGCAGGGGTGCCATGAAAAGTCAATACCAGGACAATGGTTGTAATAACCACCCAGGATACATGACTCCAGATGATGTCTGCTGTTTTTTCAGAGTTCATTGGTTTTCTTGCCCTTTTGTCTCACTGTTTCTACTTGTTCGGAATCGTTGCCGACAGCCTGGTTCCCTTTCCAGGCTTGGACTGGACCTGAAATGTCCCTTCACATAGATTTATGCGGTCTCTCATGCTGCGCATTCCAAAGCCTTGGTCTTGGACATACGGGTCTGTTTCACGCACACGGATATCGAATCCGCATCCGTTGTCTTCCACCTTGAGCCAAATCAGATTATGCAGCGCGGTCAGCTTGATTTTGACGGCATCGGCCCTGCTGTGTTTGCCGATATTATTCAACGCTTCCTGAACAACGCGATAGACCACGATTTTGACTTTTTCAGAAATGGCCTCTTCGGAAACCTGGAGTTCAAAATCCACCTCGATCCCGGGAAAAAATTTGTTGAATCGTTTTATAACTTTTGAAACTGCGACGGTCAGTTCGAAATCCTCAAGCACTCTCGAGTTCAATTGATGACAAATGGTACGGGTTTCGGTGATGGTATCTTTCAAATAGCTGATAATTTGCGCAATGGACTTGCCGTTTTCACAAGACGACACATTACCGCTGTCCATTCTGGATTCCATAAATAATTTAATTGCAGCTAAGCTGCCACCGATGCTGTCATGTATCTCCCTCGCTAGGGCCTTGCGGTCATTTTCCATTGCATTAATGGCATCTTGAGCCGTTTTCTGGACAAAACGTCTCAGGTATTCATTTTCCTTGCGGTATTTTTCCAATTCAAGCAAATAGCTGTTTCGTTCGAACCTGTGTCTTGACAGTCGCGCGTTAATAACATCTTCTGTCACAGTATGTCCGGTTGTATAAACAGGAAATTCAGGCAATCCAGCCCCATTGGTTGGAACGTTATTATCGAACAGGGTTTGATTCATTATTGTATCCAACATGGCATAATTTCCTTTCACATAGGGCTTTCAGCCATTTTTTATTGCTCCGGAATCTGTCTTGTTTTTTTGTCTGTCCCTTGCAATTTTCATATTGCCTGCATGAAAATTAATATTCCGGCGGGTAATATTGGGCGCCAATTTCATAAAAAAACTCGCTTTCATCAAGAATTTCTTTGCACCATTTTGCTTCTGCCAGGGTTAATGAACGCAAACCCAGGCAGTCACCGTTACATGTACATGCGCCATTCGGATGAAGATTTTCAGCCTTTATCAATACGGTGACTCCAGGCTTGAGGGGAATTTCTGCTTTAAAGCAGATCCCCTCATCAGAGTGATTAATCGTTTGGGCCACATGAAAATGATCTCTGTTGAGGCTGAAATGCGAAAATTTCATGATGGCGGTATGTGTGCACCGCTCAATAGCTCTTTTGTCCGTGTACGGCTCCAAAT
>JAIVHE010000239.1:0-1428 GCA_020201255.1 Desulfobacteraceae bacterium | reverse complement strand
ATGTGTGCACCGCTCAATAGCTCTTTTGTCCGTGTACGGCTCCAAATTTTCTCCTTATTTCGTGAAAGATAAACAATGGTATTTCAGTTAAAGAGATATCAGATCAAGGTTTTCCAGATTGCGTTTTTACTTTAAAAAGAATCACGGCTTACGTCAAGAAAATAGAAAGCCAAAAAGAAACTGATTTTTCGCCTATCTAAAATAGGCACTAATATAGAATCGAAGGTAAGATCGCTGAGCCTGGTGTGCACACCAGGAGGGGGTGTCCTGCGGGAAATCGCACAGGCTATATGTGAAACTTTCTTGTATTCCCGACTGTCAGTTCATACAGGTTTTCCTTGAATCCGACTTTAAAAATGTTTTCCGGGCTGCACAAAAGCGTAATCCTGCACATTTCCTGGGTGGTTTCAAAGGCCAGGGTACTGCCCCGGTATCGCACCTGCATTTCAAGTTTTTCAAGCACTTCAGGCAGCTCCGGGTTAACCCACAAGATATTGCCCCGGGTTTTTATGCCCATATAGGCTTCCTGGAGAATATTGACTGATCCAGCCATTGCGCCCAGATGAATACCTTCCTGGGTGGTCCCTCCCTGAATATCATCAATATCGCTTTGAAGGGCTTTTAGAAAAAACTTCCAGGACCGTTTCCGGTCCGACCGGGCCATAACCCAGGAATGGACCACCCAGCTCAAAGAGGAGCCATAAGTGGTGCGATGGACATAATAGTCAATATTTTTGGGAATCGTTATGAAAGATGATCCGCATTTTCCGGCTGATATCCCACCAGAGTTCTTTTTCAGATTCTGTGATTTCCAGTGTTTCACACAGTTCTTCAACGCGGTCTTTGGGCAGAATTTCGAAAACATGTAACGCCTGGGTCAATACCCAGGTTGCCATGATATTGGTATAGGCATTGTTGTCCAGCCCCGGCTTATCCGCATCCGGGTAGGCATCATGGTATTCATCCGGACCCATCACCCTGCGGATCTCATACCGGTCAAGATCTTTGTTATAGGTGGCAATGCTTTCCCAGAACCGGGCGATTTCAAGCAGCACTTCCGCACCATACTCAGACATGAACTGCATATCCCTGGTAGATTCATAATATTTCCAGATATTGAATGCAATCGCTGCATTTACATGCTTTTGCAAATGTGAATTATCCGGAATCCATCGTCCTGATTTGGGATTCAAGTGCACGGTCTGGGTTTCTTCTCTGCCGCTGCTGCTGCTCTGCCAGGGAAACATGGCACCTTTATATCCTGCTGCCCTGGCAGCGGCCCTTGCCGTATCCAGCCGGCGGTACCGGTACAGCAGAAGAGAACGGGTGATTTCCGGATGCTGCAGGGTAATAAACGGGTAGATATAGAGTTCATCCCAGAAAATATGCCCCCGGTAGGCTTCTCCGTGCCAGCCCCTGGCAGGCACC
>JAIVHE010000548.1:1104-3146 GCA_020201255.1 Desulfobacteraceae bacterium | reverse complement strand
GGGCCAGGCTACCCGGCTGTCTCAGTTTTTTCTGGGCAGTGCCAAACAGTACCGGGCGGTTGTTACGTTAGGGGTTGAAACCGATACCCTTGACAAAACCGGCAGGGTCACTTTCCAGGCAGATCCGGACCTGCTAACATCCATTCAGCCGGAACAGGTTACACAGGTGGTGGCAAAATTTGTCGGGGAGCAACAGCAGGTGGCACCCAGTTTTTCTGCTCTCAAACACCATGGACAGCCCCTTTACAAGCTTGCCCGTCAGGGGAAAATGATTACAAAACCCCCCCGCACCATTGAAATATATGCCATCGGTGTGACTGCCATGGCGTTGCCGGAATTTGAAATAACGGTACATTGTTCCGGGGGCACATACATCAGGAGTCTGGCCCATGACATGGGCAGACTGCTTGGTTGCGGGGCCCATTTATCCGGGCTGTGCCGCACCGTCGTCAGCCAGTTTACCCTGGACCAGGCCATTGATCTGGACATGCTGCAAACCTGTGACAGACAAACGGCAGTGAGTTACATCCTTCCCATGGCGGAATGTCTTTGTTTCATGTGCCTGATACAGGCGGATGCCGTCCTGGAGGAAAAGATCCGTTACGGCCGCAAACTCGTGCAATCGGATATTGCATCCCGGATGGACAATGTGCCCAAAAACCGATGTATCCGGATCACCGGATCGGATGGTCAGCTTATTGCGGTGGTGCAAGCGGATAAAACCGGTACAGAATATAATTATTGTTGCGTTTTCGGCGGGTAAATGGTAGAAAGACTAGCCCGTCAAATAAAGAGGGGTCTTCGCTTTAGGGATGGCAATTTGACAAAAAGACTGGATCGTCTGAATGGAATATCGGATGACTAGTTGCGGCCGTTGCCTGTCAAACGATATGCCATATTTTATGTATTCCAGACAAAGGAGTTAAGACAGTGGTTTTATTAGCAGAAAACAAAGAAGAAATGATTGAACAATTCAAGCTTCATGCGTCAGATACCGGCTCTCCTGAAGTACAGGTGGCTATTTTGACCCACCGCATCAGCTACTTGACAGAACACCTGCAGCTTCACAAAAAAGATCACCATTCAAGACGGGGGCTGCTGATTCTGGTTGGCCGGCGCAGAAGCCTTCTGGGCTATGTCAAGAAAAAGGATATCAACCGGTACCGGGCATTGATTGAAAGACTGGGACTGAGAAGATAAAATGAATTATAGCCGGTTTTTGACAGCAGTCAGGTCAAAAACCGGTTTTTTACAACTAACCGGGCGGCGATTCTTGGAGATACTTATAAATAAGTTCGCATCTGTGTCATCCAGCTTTTTGCTGGATGACACAGATGCGGGTTTATTATTTAGCGTGTTCTGCAAGGATTCTCCGCTTTTTTTAACCCAAGGAGAAATACAATTATGGAAAAAATTCTAACAGCACAAATCGGTGGAAGAGAATTTTCTATCAGTACCGGCAAAATTGCCAAACAGGCCTCGGGCGCTGTGGTTGTTCAGCTGGGAGACACCGTGGTCCTGGTGACCGCAGTGGCATCCAAACATGCCAAAGAAGAGATCAGCTTTTTGCCCCTTACCGTGGAATACCAGGAACGCATCTATGCCGCAGGCCGGATTCCGGGCAACTACTTCCGGCGGGAGATCGGCCGGCCGTCTGAAGACGAGACGTTGCGTGCCAGGCTGATCGACCGTCCCATCCGTCCGTTGTTCAAAGATGATTATAATCATGAGACCCAGATTATCGCCACGGTCCTGTCAACCGACAAAATGTGTGACCCCGGTATTCTGGCCATGGTGGGTGCATCCGCCGCTCTGGAAATATCGGATATTCCCTTTGACGGTCCCATTGCCGGTATCAAGGTCGGCCGCATCGACGGGGAATTTGTGGCCAATCCCACCCTGGAACAGATGGAACAAAGCGACATTGAATTGACGGTGGCAGGTTCCAGAACCGGTGTGGTCATGGTGGAAGGGGGCGCCAATATCGTATCGGAACAGGACATGCTGGATGCCATTTATTTTGGCCATGAAGCCATGCAGCC
>JAIVHE010000548.1:0-918 GCA_020201255.1 Desulfobacteraceae bacterium | reverse complement strand
CATGCAGCCCATCATTGACATGCAGATGGAACTCAAAAAGAGTGTGGGAAAAGAAAAACACGCTTTTGTTCCCCCGGCACGTGATCCCGAACTGGCGGAAAAAGTGGCATCCTTTGCCAAAGAAGGGATCCATGAACGGGTGCAGATCAAAACCAAGATAGAACGGCAGACTGCCTTAAGCAGTTATAAAGAAGAGGTCGTCACCCATTTTTCCCAGGATTATCCTGATCAGATCAAAGAAATCAAGGAAGATTTCGGCAAGACAGTCAAGGAAGTCAGCCGTGAGATTACCCTCATGGAAAACCACCGCATTGACGGCCGGGCCTATGATGACATTCGTGATATCACCTGTGAGGTGGGAAATCTGCGCCGTCCCCATGGCAGCGCCCTGTTCACCCGGGGAGAAACCCAGGTGCTCGGGGTCATGACCCTGGGGTCGGGTCCGGATGAGCAGCGGGTGGAAACCCTTGCCGGCAATGAAACCCGGGCCTTTATGCTTCATTACAACTTCCCTCCCTATTCCGTGGGAGAGGTGAAACGGGCGGGCGGTCCCAGCCGCCGGGATATCGGTCACGGCAACCTGGCCACCCGCGCCATTGAGCGGATTCTGCCCGACCCTGCGGATTTTGAATACACCATCCGCCTGGTGGGTGAGGTCATGGAATCCAACGGATCTTCCTCCATGGGAACCGTCTGCGCCGGGTGTATGGCCCTTATGGACGGTGGAGTTCCCATCAAAGCCCCTGTTTCCGGTATTGCCATGGGCCTGATAAAAGAGGGAGACAACACGGTGATTCTGTCGGATATCCTGGGGGATGAGGACCATTTCGGGGATATGGATTTCAAGGTGGCCGGTCCCAAAGAAGGCATCACCGCCCTGCAGATGGACATCAAAATCAAGGAATTGTCCAAAGATAT
>JAIVHE010000547.1 GCA_020201255.1 Desulfobacteraceae bacterium | reverse complement strand
AGCAATGGAAAAAAGACATGAACTGCCGTTTTTATCCTATGACAGATTATTTCCCAACCAGGACACCATGCCGGAGGGCGGGCTGGGAAATCTCATCGCCCTGCCGCTTCAAAAATCTGCACGTAATAAAGACAACGCTGTTTTCATTGATGAACGGTTCGAACCCCATGAAGATCAGTGGGCATTTCTATCAGGTGTTCAAAAATTGTCTGAACAGCAGTTGCAGTCTCTGACCGAAAAACTTGGCAGGGGCAATGAATTGGGACTGTTGAAAACCGAAGTATCGGACGACGACAAACCCTGGATAAAAAAACAGATCATATTGGATAAGGCGGATTTCCCCGAAACGGTTGAAATGATCAAAGCAGAAATGCTGTACATCAAAAAAACCGGAATCAGCCAGAAAGCATTGAATCGACTCAAACGACTTGCAGCCTTTAAAAACCCCGAATTTTTTAAAAGACAGGCCATGCGCATGCCTACATTCGGCGTGTATCCAGTCATCTGCTGTTCTGACGATTTCAAAGAATACCTTGCGTTACCCCGTGGATGTGAGGAAGATGTCATTGAACTGTTAAACGATTACCACATCCGACCGGCAATGATTGAAAAATACAATTGCGGAAAGACCATTGATGTGGAATTCAACGGTGAATTATGGCCGGAACAGCAGGATGCGGTAAATCAACTGATGCGCTATGATACAGGAGTGCTCTGTGCAACAACCGCATTCGGGAAAACCGTTGTGGGCGCCAATCTGATCGCCCGCAGAAAAACAAACACCCTCATTCTGGTTCACAGGCAGCAGTTGATGCTTCAGTGGAAAGAACGGTTGTCTCAATTTCTGGTGATTCATGAAAAACTTCCGGAACCTCCAAAACAACGCGGCAGGAAAAAAAAGACCAGCCTGATCATGTTTCTGCCGTAAGCTTTGAACAAATATTAAAGAAAACACCGGCAAAATATGTGTACGGCCTGACAGCAACACCGTACAGGCGGGATGGACAGCATCCGATTATATTTTTTCATTGCGGTCCGATACGCTATACAGTGGATGCAAAAAAACAGGCAGAAGAAAGACCCTTTGATCATTATCTTATTCCCCGTTTTACAAACTTCCGGGCCTCTTTGAATGAAGAAGGCGATCCATTAACAATCCAGGCGATTTATTCCCGGATCATTGAAGATGATATCCGCAATCAGGCAATCATTAATGATGTGGTTGAATGCCACAAAAAAGGCCGGAATGCCCTTGTCATTACAGGCCGGATTGCCCATGTGGCTTCATTGGGAGAAGAACTGGCCCTCCATATTTCTGATGTTATTCTTCTCACTGGCGGCATGGGAAACAAAAAGACAACCGCCGCCTTGGAAACCATTGAAAAACTGCCGGATAATCGCCCTTTTGTTCTTGTGGCCACCGGCAGCTTTATCGGGGAAGGTTTTGATGAATCCAGGCTGGATACCCTGTTTCTGGCCATGCCCATTTCCTGGAAAGGAACGTTGCAGCAGTATGCGGGCCGCCTGCACCGGCTGCATGACGGCAAAAAAGATGTTCAGATATATGATTATGTGGATATTCATGTAAAAATGCTTGAAACCATGTATGGAAAACGGCTGAAAGGATATGCTTCCATAGGGTATATGGCAAAAGCCGACAATATTGCCGACTCCCCCACGGAAATCATTTTTAACAAGCAAAACTTTTTCCCGGTTTATCTGAATGATATCGACACCGCAAATGAACACATTTTGATCGTCAGCCCGTTTATGACCAAAAAGCGCGTCCTGCAGGTAATGGATCATCTCAAGGAAAAAATTGACAACCATGTCAAGGTGTCCATACTGACAAGGCCTGCAGAAGAGTTCCATGAAGACAAAAGAGCTGGTCTGAATGAGATCTTCACATTGTTACAGAATGCGGGTGTCACTGTCCTGTTAAAACCCGGTATCCATCAAAAATTTGCCATCATTGACCATAAAATCGTATGGTTCGGCAGTATCAACCTGCTGAGCTTCGGCCATTCCGAAGAAAGCATTATGCGCCTTGTCAGCAACAGTATCGCTTATGAACTGTCAAAAACCATTGACACATTGGCAAAGGACAAAATGATGAAGCAGCTGGATCAAAATGACGATAAAGTGTAAATCACGCCTTTCAGTCAAACAAGGAGATATAAAACCCCATGCTTTACAGAAAAATGCCGAAGGTTAAAGAAGAATTGTCTATCCTGGGATTCGGGTGCATGCGCCTGCCGGTGCAGGAAAACGGCAAAATAGACCGGCCCCGGGCCATTGCCCAGATCCGCCATGCCATTGATAACGGGGTCAATTACCTGGATACTGCCTGGCCTTATCACGGCGGCGACAGTGAAAGGCTGGTGGGTGAGGCCCTGGAGGATGGATACCGGGACAAGGCATTCGCCGCCACAAAACTGCCGTCCTGGATGGTGAAAAGCCGTGGCCACATGGATGAATTTCTGGATCAGCAATGCCGGAACCTGGGCACAGACCCCATCGATTTTTACCTGATCCACAACCTGTCCGGTCCCATGTGGGCGCGGCTCAAAAAAATGGATGTACTGGATTTTATTGACCAGGCAAAAAAGAGTGGCCGGATCCGGTATGCCGGATTTTCCTTCCACGGCCGGGTGGATGATTTCAAGACCATTGTGGATGATTATGACTGGGATTTCTGTCAGATCCAGTACAATTATCTGGATGAATTCCACCAGGCCGGTACCGAGGGGTTGGTGTATGCCGCGCAGAAAAACCTGGGGATTATTGTGATGGAGCCGCTGCGGGGCGGCAACCTGGGCGCGCCTCAGCCGCCGCCGGAGGTGGCCCGGATCTGGGACAGTGCACCCGTATCCCGCACACCTGTTGAGTGGGCTTTGCGCTGGATCTGGGACCATCCCGAAGTCACTACGGTGCTGTCGGGCATGAATGAAGAAACCCATGTGGCAGAAAACCTGAAAATCGCTGCAGATGCACACCCCAACTCCCAGAACCGCCGGGAAAAGGATCTGGTGAAACAAGCGGCCGATACCTATCGCCGCCTGATGGTGGTGAACTGCACCGGATGTGAGTACTGCAAACCCTGTCCGGAAGGGGTCAATATTTCAGGGGCATTTGAGATACTCAACAAACTGCACCTGTTCAGAAATGAACCGGAAGCCCGGTTCATGTATGCCATCCGGTGCGGGGACATCTTCAGCGGCGGACAAATGGGGTTTGCTTCCCAGTGCATTCAGTGCGGGGAATGCCTTGACAAATGCCCCCAGGAGATTGCCATTCCCGACATGCTGGAACAGGTCGTGGCGGACCTGGAGGATGAAAAGACCCTGGAAAGGCTGGCTATGGGCAAAAAAATGCTGAATATGTAATGTAATGATGGAAAGGCAGCCAACAGCCGGCAGGGACGTACCGCTGGCCGCCATCTTTGCTCACTCCCCCAAACATATCCGTCACCGGCGGCTGTTCTGACCGGTATTGATGCCTGCAGGAAAATTGTGTATGATCCATGCAGAAAACAATACAAAAAGAGGCTTTCATGCTAAACGTTTATGCTGCCAGCTGGTGTCCGCACTGCACCAGGACCATTGATTTTTTAAAAAAACATTGCATTGCATTTACCTATATTGAGATTGAAAACCAGCCCGAAGCGGTCATAGAAAAAATCATCCAGGTCAACGGCGGGGATGACTGGGTGGTGCCTACTCTTGAATATAACGGAAAGTGGCGGGAAGGACGGCTGTATGATGAAATGACGCTGCTCTCCGATCTGCAGGCCCTCGGCGTACCGGTC